>NZ_JACJEK010000017.1:0-106735 GCF_014164015.1 Pseudoalteromonas sp. SR41-1 | reverse complement strand
TGCTTGGTGACAATAGCGTTTTGGACCCACCTGACTCCATGCCGAACTCAGTAGTGAAACGAAACAGCGCCGATGATAGTGTAGCATTTGCTATGTGAAAGTAGGACATTACCAGGCTTCAAATTCAGTCGAAGGACTTTAATCTTAATAATTAAAATAAGAAAATTGAAAAGAATTTTCTTGGTGACAATAGCGTTTTGGACCCACCTGACCCCATGCCGAACTCAGTAGTGAAACGAAACAGCGCCGATGATAGTGTAGCATTTGCTATGTGAAAGTAGGACATTACCAGGATTTAATTAAGAGAAACCCGTTACAGTAATGTGACGGGTTTTTTGCTTTTTGGAATTTTGTAAATAGTCCATGCCGAACTCAGTGGCGAAATAAAGTAGTTCTAAAGCGAGCCCCGCAGAAGGACGCCCCGACACAAAGATAGTGTAGCATTTGCTATGTGCCTCTCCACCGCTGTGGCACTACGACATTACCAATATTTAATTAAGAGAAACCCGTTACAGTAATGTGACGGGTTTTTTGCTTTCTGAAATTTTGTAAATAGTCCATGCCGAACTCAGTGGCGAAATAAAATAGTTCTAGGGCGAGCCCCCGCAGAAGGACGCCCCGACACAAAGATAGTGTAGCATTTGCTATGTGGCTCTCCACCGCTGTGGCACTACGATATTACCAAGATTTAATTAAGAGAAACCCGTTACAGTAATGTGACGTTTTTTGCTTTTTTAAATTAAGAAAAACATCCCCCATTAAATTCAACAACAAAACTAGTTGCGTTTATTCGCGCGTGCTAAAATCCAATTTTTATGAATGATGATATAGAGGTCTAGTTTGCCTACAGCTGATTACCAAAAGGTGCTTGATGAAATAGCACATGAAGTACGCCCTTTATTATCACAAGGAAAAGTAGCTGATTATATACCAGCCCTTGCAGAGGTCGATCCTGAGCAATTTTCTATCGCTATTTATACAACTGATGGTAAGACTGTATGTGCGGGGGATTGCTCTCAACGTTTTACCATTCAGTCTGTTTCAAAAGTTATGACACTTACTATGGCACTGCAACGTTATGGTGATGAACTTTGGCATCGAGTTGGAAAGGAGCCTTCAGGTACTGCCTTTAATTCGCTTACACAGCTTGAGTTTGAAAAAGGGATTCCTCGTAACCCTTTCATAAATGCAGGCGCAATTGTAACGTGTGATGCGTTATACAGCCGCTTATCTGCACCAATGCACTCTATGCTCGAGACCTTTAGGTTGTTAGCTGGTAATAGAGGGATAGTGATTGATAAAAAAGTCGCTAATTCTGAGTATGAATTTAGACACCGTAATGCTGCTATGGCACATTTAATGAAGTCGTTTGGTAATTTTGAAAATGAAGTCGATGATGTTTTATGGTCTTACTTTAACTTTTGTTCTATTGAGCTCAACTGTATTGAATTAGCCAAAGCTTATAATTTTTTAGCAAATAAAGGTGTTGATAATCGATCGGGCGATCGTGTTTTAAGTAGCCGTCAAAATAAGCAGCTTAATTCGCTATTATTTACCAGTGGCTTATACGATGCTGCGGGGGATTTTGGTTACAGAGTAGGTATGCCAGGTAAATCGGGAGTGTCAGGGACTATTTTAGCCGTGTTACCAAATAAGTTTACGGTAGCTGTTTATTCTCCGGGACTTAATTCGTTTGGTAATTCGGTTGCAGGAATTGCAGCGTTGGAACTGCTATCTAAAAAGCTCGATATTTCTATTTTTTAGGAAGTTGATAGGGAGCAATGATTGCTCCCACCGTTATTATTGTTCCCAATAAACCTGTTCTAAGCAGTCTTCGCGTTCTGGTAAACCGCGAGATAAACGAGGAGAGTGCTGAACTAACACTTCATAACTAGCTCGGTTAGCATATTTACTAATTTGCGATAGTGACGAGTAAGTAATAGCTTGTTGCTGATGTTTAGCTGAGTTTGCCACATTAAGCTTATGGTAAACATTCGCTGACAAATCATGAAGCACAGCCGCAAGTGCGCAATCGCCTGCACCATTGGTGTTTTTGATTGAATCAGGTCCACCCATAAATGGGGCTGTATGGCTATATGCTCTGATAGGCTCATCACACTCGGTTTTACGCATAGCACGTGAAAATTCGTATCGATTAAAATCAGGTATGGCGCCTGGTAATAACGGATATTCGGTTTCACGCTTTAAGCTTTCGTCTACGTAGCCGGCCATAAATAAGCCTTTTTCGCCAGCGGTGCAAATTACCAAATCTACCCAATCAAGTGCTTTATCGGCAGCTAGAAGAGGGTCTTCAAAACCTGTAATAGCTAACCCTTCTTCTTCGTTCATAGCAAGAATATCAACATGCTTTTCAACAAAGTTTGCCCACCAGGTCGGGTCTTGTTCAATTAAGAATTTAGTTCCGAGTGTAAGAACAACTGGCACACCTGCATCATTAGCGTATTTTACCGCTTGCATAGTCGCTTCAGTCATCGTTTCACTACCTTGCGTACGCATGAGGTAGGCACTGATCACTAATGCTGATGAATTTTCAATAAGGTTTTTATCGATAGATTCAGGACGTAAGTGATTCATTAGGCCCGCACTTATCGCAAAAGTACGCTCACCGGTTTCATCAATTAATGTAAAACAACGACCTATAGGCCCATCTACTGGTTGGAGATAGTTTAAATCTACACGGCTTGAGGTATTACATAAAAAGCGGTAAGCATAGCTACCTATTTTTATATTTTCGCTCATTACGCCTAATAAAACTGAGCGATCATCTGCAAGTACAGAGTAGTTGTGCATAGTGTTACCAATGGTCCCACCGGCAAACTCAAAATCAACCATATCGTTTAATTTTAAACGATCGTATAAGGCGTTCGTTATGTCGCTATCAATAACTTGTGACATACCTCTACGTAGTTGAAATTCGTCAAGGAAAGCTTGATCAACTTTTGCCTCTATATCAACAACGATCTGATCGATACCCGTAATATAACTACGTTGTAATCGCTCTGTTGCGTTAAGTTGATTAGTAAGTGGATCTTTGGCTTCCACTGGAAAATAATGTTTATGCCTGCGGCGTCCAGGAAATTTCATTTGCTACCCGTGTTGTGAGCTAAATAAAAAAAGCGTGAGATTATAGCGTAAATCCACACTAGTGAGCCATTACAAACAGGTAAATATCGTTTTATTTTTGCAATAAAGTAATGAATGACGCACTTTAGAGTGCTAACTAGGTATAATTACAGCATAAAAAGTTATTTAAGTAGAAAGAATGAACGAGCCATTTAATGATTCCTACTGGATGGAGCAAGCGCTTTTGTATGCAAAGCAAGCAGAGTTGCTTGATGAAATTCCGGTTGGAGCAATTGTAGTAAAAGATAACCAGCTAATTTCAGTGGGGTACAACCGCTCAATAACGGATAACGACCCATCAGCCCATGCGGAAATGATTGCAGTGCGAGAAGCTGGAAAAGTACTTAATAATTACCGCTTAATTGATTGCACACTATATGTAACGTTAGAGCCTTGCTCTATGTGTGCAGGACTGTTGGTGCATAGCAGAATAAAGCGTTTAGTATTTGGTGCCCTCGATGCTAAAACAGGGTCTGCAGGTTCAATTATGAACTTATTACAAGAGCCGAGGTTAAATCATCAAGTTGAGGTGTGCGGTGGTGTTTTGGCACAGCAATGCGGTGATACTATTTCGAATTTTTTTAAGCGTAGAAGAGCGCAAATTAAAGCAGCTAAGAAAGCTGCTCGTGATGAACAAATAAATAAACCTAGCTAGAGTTAACTAGCGATTGGCTCTATTTCTGTTTCAGCCATTTGCTGCATAGCAAACATTCGGCGGCGCCAGATGATTTTTTTGTGCAGTTTTCTTAGCATAACACGACGACGTGTGGCTGTTGAATAAATCACATTGCGTTTTAATTTTTGTGTGCGTCTACGTTTTAGCATGTTTTCTCCTAATGCAAGAGTGAGAAAGGCGCAGGGTATATCTTATAAAATAATAATATACAAGTAATACACATTAGTGATCATTTGATGACAAGTAAACAGATATTTAATTTACTTAAATTTTGCTTACTGGTTTGCTCAAAAAACTGATACCTATATAAATCTTAGTTATTGTTTTCACTTGGTAGTTCGGGCTCAATTATAGGCTGTTGTTTTTCTGTTTGCGCTTCATCTTTGTTACTTTTATCGTCACTTTCTTCATTTAAGTTTGGCTCGGTATCAGTGCTCTGCTCTGTGATTGGTTCTGGCTCAGACTCAACAGCAATAGCATTATTCTCATCTAGCCAAACAAGTGCATCGTAATAGCGACGAATATTATCAACATATTTAACCGCTACATCGCCACGCGCATAACCATAGCGAGTTTTACGGTAATAGCGCTTTTTAATTAACAGCGGTAAGCGTTTTTTTACATCAGCCCATTTATCAGGGCTTGCGCCTTGCTGCTCGGTAATTATACGCGCGTCGTTAACGTGCCCCCAACCTACATTGTAAGCCGCTAGTGCAAGCCATGTTCTATCAGGTTGAGGAATTCTATCAGGTATACGCTTAATCAGTTTACTTAAATACTTACCACCACCGCGAATATTTTGCTCTGGCTCTAAGCGGTTGGTAACACCTACTTGTTTTGCTGTACTGCGGGTTAGCATCATAATACCGCGAACGCCTGTTGGCGATTTAGCACGAGGATTCCACATAGATTCTTGATAGCTAAGTGCCGCTAATAAACGCCAATCAAGGCTACCAGCATATTGTTCAAACCATGGTTGGTATGTTGGTAAGGTTTCTTTGATAGCTTCGATATAAGCAAGGGTATTTACATAGTTAAATTGGCGTACGTGGCCAAAGTATTTTTCTTCAAGTACGTAGAGCTGATTACTCTGTTTTATATCGCCAAAAAATGGCACTAATAAGGAATATAAAGAATCATCTTTTGATTTATTAAGTATCCATGCAATCGGGTCGTTATGACTAACAGAAAAACCGATACTTAAATTTGGATGATAACGGCGAAATAACGATAGCGTATGTGTATCAGCGAGTGTGTAATCAATCTCGCCATCAATAACTGCTTGAAGTAGTTCTTCTTCATCAAACTCTTCGCTTTCTATCCAAGTAAGATCTGGATTGTTTTTTTTCATTTTTTGCAGAGTAAGCGAATGACTACTTTTAGCGATAACAGTAAAGTTGCCATCTAAGTCGGCAAACTCTCGAGGACGAACACGTCCTTGCTTATAAACTAATTTTTGGCTGATTGTTCTGTAAGTTGGTCCATAACGGTATTGCTCTGCACGGGTTTTATTATAGGTAAGTCCTGAGGCAATTAAATCTAAATCACCGCTTTCAAGGCGTTCAAACATATCGGATAAGTTAAAAAATGGCACTATTTCAAGCTCTACACCTAGATATTCAGCAAATGCTTGAGATAGCTCATATTCAAAGCCTTGTTCACCTTGAACGGCTTGATAATAATTACTAGCACTTGCAAGTGTACCCACACGTATTTTGTTTTGTTCTTTTATTTGGGCGAGTTGAGTTGGCTGCTCTTGCATATCACATGCACATAACAGCATAACTAAAGTAATGATTATTATTAGTTTTTCTTTGAACATTGAGTGCCCCTTAAGCTCGCCAGCCACCGTTATAGCAAAACTAAGCCATCGCGTCACTTTACCTTTTATTTTATTAACCAAAAGAGGCTATAAATAAAGCTAAAAAGTTAATTTTATGAAAAGCGTAATTTTGAGTTAAATCTGAATGCTAATTGGACTATAATGCGTGCCTAAAATATCGTTCAATCCCTAACCCCGGATGAAATTACCTATGTTGATCCTTCGTGGTGCACCAGCACTTTCAGAGTTCAGAGTTAATAAAATTTTAGCGCGTTGCCAACAATCGCAACTTCCAGTCACTAACGTATACGCCGAGTATACTCACTTTGCCGATTTAACATCGCCGTTGAGTAGCTCTGAGCAAACCAAGCTTGAAAAACTATTAACTTACGGTCCAACTATTGCTGAGCATACCCCAGCTGGCAAACTTGTACTTGTTACACCTCGCCCAGGTACCATTTCACCTTGGGCATCTAAAGCTACCGACATCGCCCACAACTGTGGTTTAAAGCAGGTTCACCGTGTTGAACGCGGTATTGCTTATTATGTTGAAGGTGATTTAAACGCAGAACAACTTGCACAAGTAACTGCGTTATTGCACGACCGCATGACTGAAGCCACACACAATGAACTTGAAGATGCGGCTCAGCTGTTTCGCAGTGATGCCCCACGCCAAATGTCGTCTGTCGATATTTTAGGTGGTGGACGCGAAGCACTAGCAACAGCCAATGTTGAGCAAGGCTTTGCGCTTGCTGATGACGAAATAGACTACTTAGTAGAAAATTTTACAAAGTTAGGACGTAACCCTAACGACATCGAATTGTTTATGTTTGCACAAGCGAACTCAGAGCATTGTCGCCATAAAATATTTAATGCTGACTGGACAATCGATGGTAAAGAGCAGCCAAAATCGCTGTTTAAAATGATTAAAAATACGTTTGAGCTAAATCCTGAAAATGTATTGTCGGCGTATAAAGATAACGCGGCAGTAATGAAAGGCTCAAAAGCGGGTCGCTTCTTCCCAAATGCGCAAGGTGAATATGCGTATCATCAAGAAGACATTGAAATACTAATGAAAGTTGAAACTCATAACCACCCAACAGCTATTGCGCCATTCTCAGGTGCTGCTACAGGTTCTGGTGGTGAGATTCGCGATGAAGGCGCAACTGGTCGTGGCTCTAAGCCAAAAGCAGGGTTAGTTGGCTTTACTGTATCAAATTTACGTATTCCAGGTTACGAGCAACCGTGGGAAAGCGATTTTGGTAAGCCGGGTCGTATTGTAAACGCACTTGATATAATGACAGAAGGTCCACTAGGTGGCGCTGCATTTAATAATGAGTTTGGTCGTCCTAATTTATTAGGCTACTTCCGTACTTACGAAGAAAAAGTAACAAGCCATAACGGTGAAGAAGTACGTGGTTACCATAAACCAATTATGCTTGCCGGTGGTTTAGGTAATATTCGCTCTGATCATGTTCAAAAAGGTGATATTCCTGTAGGCGCTAAATTAATTGCGCTAGGCGGGCCTGCAATGAACATTGGTTTAGGCGGTGGTGCTGCATCAAGTATGGCCTCAGGTCAGTCAAACGAAGATTTAGACTTTGCTTCAGTACAGCGCGAAAACCCAGAAATGGAACGTCGTTGCCAAGAAGTTATCGATAAATGTTGGCAGCTAGGTGATGAAAACCCAATCGCGTTTATCCATGATGTAGGTGCCGGCGGTTTATCTAACGCGTTTCCTGAGCTTGTTAATGATGGCGGACGTGGTGGTAAGTTCCAATTACGTAGCATCCCTAACGATGAGCCAGGCATGGCACCACACGAAATTTGGTGTAATGAATCACAAGAGCGTTATGTACTCGCTGTTGGCGTAGAGGACTTTGACCGCTTTGAAGCAATTTGTAAGCGCGAACGTGCCCAGTACGCTGTTATTGGTGAAGCAACAGCTGAACCTCACTTAACGGTGTCAGACAGCCACTTTGAAAATAACCCTGTTGATTTGCCGCTGGACGTATTATTAGGTAAAGCACCTAAAATGCACCGCGATGTAACGTCAAAGCAAGTTGTTGGCAAAGCGCTTGATATCACATCAATAAATGCAGCAGATGCAGCGCAGCGCTTAATGCGTTTACCAACCATTGCAGAAAAAACATTCTTAATAACAATCGGCGATCGCTCAGTTACTGGTTTGGTGGCGCGCGACCAAATGGTTGGTCCTTGGCAAGTACCTGTTGCTAACTGTGCTGTAACTGCGGCAACGTATGACACTTACCACGGTGAAGCTATGTCACTCGGTGAGCGTACTCCGGCTGCATTACTTAATTACGGTGCATCTGCTCGTTTAGCTGTGGCAGAGTCGTTAACTAATATTGCTTGTGCAAATATTGGTAGCCTTGAAAACATTAAGTTATCGGCAAACTGGATGGCAGCAGCGGGTCACCCAGGTGAAGATGCTGGTTTATATGAAGCTGTTAAAGCCGTAGGCGAAGAGCTTTGTCCTGCGCTTGGTTTAACGATTCCTGTAGGTAAAGATTCTATGTCGATGAAAACGACATGGAAAGATGAAGGTGACTCACAAGAGAAGTCAGTAACATCGCCGCTTTCACTGGTTATAACTGCGTTTGGTCGTGTTGACGACGTACGTAAAACAGTAACGCCACAACTGCGCACAGATAAAGGCGATACATCGCTTATATTAGTTGATTTAGGTGCGGGTAAAAACCGCATGGGTGCATCAAGCCTTGCACAAGTTTATAAGCAATTAGGTGATGTAACCCCTGATGTTGATAGCCCTGAGTTATTGAAAGGCTTCTATAACGCAATGCAAGCACTTGTGGCTGATAGTAAGTTACTTGCTTATCATGACCGCTCAGATGGTGGTTTATTTACCACAGTAGCTGAAATGGCGTTTACGGGTCATACCGGTGTAACTGTTGATTTAGCAGCTTTAACAGGTTCAGACATTGAAGCGCTTTATAACGAAGAGCTAGGTGCGGTAATTCAAGTTGCTAATGCTGATTTAGATGCAGTAAATGTGGTGTTTGAACAACATGGTATAGCAGCCATTAGTCACAACATTGGCACGCTTAACAGTGATGATACGATTATATTTAACCGTGGCGAAAATACGGTACTTAATCATACGCGTACTGAGCTTCGTACTATTTGGGCTGAAACAACGTATCAAATGCAAGCGCGCCGTGATAACCCTGAGTGTGCTAAGCAAGAGTTTGATGCTAAATTTGATGCAAAAGATCCAGGCTTAAACGTAAAACTTAACTTTGATTTAAATGAAGATATAGCAGCGCCATACATTGCAACCGGTGCTAAACCGCAAATGGCTATTTTACGTGAGCAGGGTGTTAACTCTCATTTAGAAATGGCGGCGGCGTTTAATCGCGCAGGTTTTGCAGCCGTTGATGTACACATGAGCGACATTTTAGAAGGTCGTTTAACACTAGAGCAATTTAAAGGTTTAGTGGCCTGTGGTGGTTTCTCATACGGTGACGTACTTGGTGCGGGTGAAGGTTGGGCTAAGTCTATTTTGTTTAACGACATGGCACGCGATCAATTCCAAAACTTTTTCCACCGTGAAGATACTTTCAGCTTAGGTGTATGTAACGGTTGCCAAATGTTATCAACGTTAAAAGAGTTGATCCCTGGTACTGAACATTGGCCGCGCTTTGTAACTAATAAATCAGAGCGTTTTGAAGCACGCTTTAGTTTAGTAGAAATACAAGAGAATCCGTCTGTGTTCTTTAACGGAATGGCTGGCTCGCGTATGCCTATAGCGGTTTCTCATGGTGAAGGTCATGCTGAGTTTGCAAACGATGCAGCCACTAAAGCGGCGCTTGATAGCGGCACTGTAGCGGTTAAATTTGTAGATAACTACGGTAACCCTACAACGCAGTACCCAGCGAATCCTAATGGTTCTCCAGAAGGTATTACCGGTATTACGTCAACTGATGGTCGTGCCACTGTAATGATGCCGCATCCAGAACGTGTATTCAGAAGCGTTGCCAACTCTTGGCACCCAGATGAGTGGCTCGAGGATAGCCCGTGGATGCGTATGTTCCGTAATGCACGTAAAAACGTAGGTTAATTATATTTACGTTTATACAAGTTAGATTCATAATCTTACTGTAAAATAAAAAAGGCTGCATTGTGCAGCCTTTTTTGATTATACCAATCTGCTTATATATGGGGTCTATTTAACGTTAAAAAAATTACGCTAGAACTAGGCAAAAGTTTTTATATCTAGTTGTTCTAAATAAAAAACTTTTAACGACGTTATAGTGCAATTAAATTCGTTAAATTGATCAAAGATTTATGCAGGTTGGTATTAGTATAGCTAAAAGCACAAAGCATTTAAGGATAGTATGTTTAAGCGAATTGGTTTAATTGTTGGAGCTGTATTACTAAGTACCTTACTGCTTGGTTATGTATTTCGCTTGCCTTTATTACAGTGGGTTATAGCGCCTGAGCTCGAAAAAGCGGGTGTCACATTAAACTGCCTTGATTTTTCAATCACGTCTAGCTTAAATATTCATGCTGATAAAGTGTGTTTAAATTATCAAAATCAACAATTACAACTTACTGGTATTACTGCAAATACAAAGCGTGTAGATATTGAAAATGCAGTGCTAACAGTTAATCCACTCCCTAAAAGTGATAATGCTAATCAGCTTGCTAAAAATCTCGATTTAGCACTTCCCTTAAATCGCCCATTAATCAATATTAAACAGCTTGTAGTAAAAAGTGATGAGCTCAATAAGCCACTTAAAATAAGCATATTAGAACCCGAATTAAATAAATTTAATGTCTCAGGTGATATAAACGCAAGTGCAATTTTGACTGCTAATAAAGTAAGGGGTCAGTTTGAAATTAATGACACTTTTTTAAAGCACGTTATAAACACTAAAAATACATTAATAGCAGATTTTAACTTTAATACTCAGCAAGCATTTAGCTTTGATGGTATAGAACTTGAGTTAAATGGCGATATTAGCTCCCAGTTTGCTCACACGTATGAGCAGTGCAAAGTTAACGTATTAACCACTGGTAAATTGGCGACGCGTTTTAATTTAAATAGCCAAGCGTTAATGTTTAATACCGATTTGCTTAATAACAAAATTAATTTAACACCAAGCTGTACTGAGTTAATTCCACCAAGTGAATATGCAGGCTTTATTAGCAAACAAGTTCCTTTAAATTGGCAACTTAAACTCCCTCAATCAATTAGCTTAGAGGCTAGTGGGTTGAGGGTGCCTGCAATTAATTTGGTAAGCGTGGGCGATAAGCAATTTGATATTTTAATAACAGATACAACACTAAATATTACATCTCCATTTAAAGACTTACAGTCAACTTTATCAGCTCAAATAAATACACCCGATATAAATAATATTAACGTTAATGCTCAGTTATCTGGCACTGCAATTAAAGGCGATTACGCCGTTATGCTTGAAAATTTACCTGAGTTTGTACCCGCAACAGCGGATGGGCTTAGCCTTAGTGGTCACTTTAATATAAGTGAGTTTATAGACTCAAAACCAATTGGGCTTATAAATGCTAAATTAACGCTTAATAGTGTAGATGCGTTTAATATAAGTGCGGTGCAATACCAAGGTGATTTAATAGCAAAAATGGATAAACAGTTAAACGCAGAGGTAGCGTTAACTCAGCAATTAAAAAGCGCAGAATATAAAGAGTTTAAAGTCACAGATATAAGTAACACATTAACAGCAAATGCTAATTTAGGCGTAGGTGAGTTATTTGCTGATCTAACAGCAAAAACGAATATAAAGGCTGTTAATAGCCCCGACATAAAACTTAATAATATAAAAGTAGAGTCTACGGGCTTGCAAAGCCGTGCACTAAAAGCCACGCATCACGCATTTATAAACGATGTTGAGTTAGTGATAAATCATCATATGTCGTCGCAAGCTCATCCATTTGAAGTAGTTATTCCTGAACAAAGTGCGCTGTCGTTAAATGCGTTTATTAGTCAATTTGAGCCACTTGCACAGTTAACAGAGGGCGAATTTAATGGCTATATTAGTGGCGATATAAACTTACAAAATGCACTGTTCAATATAGGGATTAGTCATACAAGTGCATTGTATAACGATTACCTTGCGAGTGATTTAAGCAGTACATTTAGCGGGGAATATAATTCAGGTAAGCTTAATGTAAAACCAACTACCTTTAATTTAAATGAATTTAGAGCCGGTGCCGTAGTTAAAACTATTAAAGGTCAATGGCAAGTTAATAACAATACCGCGCTTATAAATGATGTAAAAGGAAGTGTGTTTGGTGGTGAGTTTTCATTAGATAGCTACACAGTAGGGAAGCCAAATCAAGTTGCTAATGTTAAGTTTGAAAATATTGATGCAAGCAAACTTGTTACACTCGACGATAAGTCGGGCATTGTATTAACGGGACGCTTGGCGGGGTCTTTACCGGTTCACTTTGATAGTGGAAAAATTGAAATAATTGACGGTAGCTTATTTAGCCAAGGAACAGGTAATTTAAAAATTACCAATAATGCCGCTTTTGATTCAGTAATGCAGCAACAGCAAGAGTTACAACCTGTGTTAGGGCTATTAACTAATTTAGATATTCAAAAACTTAATAGCAGTGTGGCACTAAAAAATGATGGTTGGTTAAAACTAGGGGTTAATTTGCAAGGCTATAATAAAGCAGAGCAGCAGCAGGTTAACTTTAATTATAACCACGAAGAAAACGTATTTACACTTTTACGCGCACTGCGTTTAAGTGACGAAATTACACAAAAAGTTGAGCAACAATACTCACAAAAAGGAAACTAATAATGAGACAGTCGTTATTGATAAAAGTACTGCTCGCGCTGAGTGCTATTAGTGCACTCAGTGCTTGCACGCATCGTGTTGAGGTGTCTGCTAAAGAGCCCATTACTATTAATTTAAATGTGAAGGTCGATCACGAAATTCGCGTAAAAGTAGATAAAGAACTCGACAATTTATTTAGTGACGACAGTGAGTTATTTTGAGGAGCTAGAACATGAATACGAAGAAAAAATTAAATATTATTACGTTAGTTAGTGCAGTATGTATGTCTTTCTCTGCTTGGGCTATTAGCCTTGATGACGCTAAAAACCAAGGTCTAGTAGGTGAAGATAGCTCTGGTTATTTAGGACTTGTTGTACAAAACGCAGAGGCAAAAGCCGTTGTTGATGACATAAATGCAAAGCGTAAAGCGCAGTACTTAAAGCTCGCTAAAAAGAATAACTTGTCGCTTTCACAAGTAGAAGCACTTGCTGCTGCTAAAACAATTGAAAAAACCCAAAGTGGTCATTACGTTGAAGTAAATGGTAACTGGGTTAAAAAATAAGCGTTTGTTATTGTCTTGTTCTGCACAAACCAAAATAAAACCGAGCATTTAAGCGCTCGGTTTTTTACAGCCTTCAAGTAACTGCTGCCAAAAATCAATCCCCTTACGCCTTGCTAGATTTATATTATGCTCAGGAATAGATTCAGGCTCGTTATAACTATCAAGTGCTTCGCTCATACTTGCTTCGCGGATTAAATGCAATGTAGGAAAGGGCGCTCTATTTGTGTAGTTTGCGGCATCGGTTTCATCACTGTCAGCAAATACGTAATCAGGATGAAAATTAGCGATTTGATACTTACCTTCAAAGCCTTGCGCGACTAAAAGTGCATTAGCTAAATCGACCAAGTCTAAAAAGTCTTCAAAGTCACTAAAGCCATTGTCAAACATGATAAGGGTTGTTTCGCGCTCTGGTTCACGGTCAAGCTCAACACATTGCTCAAGCATATCCATTACAGCATCATCCATGCTCGTTGCAGAGCTTACTATGTAATGAATACAGTTATTTTCCACTTCTTTACGTGCAAATGGGCAAAAGTTATATTTAACAATAACAGATGACACCCATTCACGGGTTTGGCTTATAGCTATGTTGGTCACGGTTTTGGCTCTAAATATTGATTAATAATGTTAAGTGTTTTTTGTATAGCACCTTGGTTTTTAGTTACGCATTGCGCAGCTTTAATACCTAAGGTTTGGCACGCTTTTGTGTTTTGGCTAAACGTTATAAGCTGCTTTGCGAGTTCGTCGTTACTATCAACCACTACAGCACCTTTGAGCTTTGTTAGCTCGGGATAAACATGGTCAAAATTGTATGTGTGTGGACCTGTTATTACACCTACCGAAAACGCTGCTGATTCCAGTGGGTTATGCCCACCTCTGCGAATTAAGCTGCCACCAATAAAGCTCACATTTGCAGCGCCATATAAACACTGTAATTCACCAAGCGTATCAGCAAGGAGTATTTGCTCATTATTATAGTTATTTTGGCTACGACGGCTAAAGCTAAGTGGGCTTTGCGTTAAAAGCTCTGCCACTTTGTCAAATTGCTCTGGATGGCGCGGGGCAATTATAAGTAATGCGTTCGGTTGCTTTTTTAGTAATTCTTGATGGGCTAAAAGTACCAGCTCATGCTCAACAGGATGTGTTGAGCCTGCCACCCATACAAAGCGTTCATTACTACTATAAAGCTGTTTAAGGTTGAGTACTTTAGCTAGTTGCTCTTCACTTGGTGTTATATCAAATTTTATTGAGCCTGTTACATGGCTTTTTGAAGCTTCAAGACCAAGTTCAATAAAGCGTGTAGCATCTGTTTTATTGTGACTCGCAAGTACCGTAATTGAGCGCATAATAATATGCGTTAATTTAGCGACCTTTTGATAGCCCTGCAGTGACTTTTCAGAGAGTCTTGCATTGATGACAAGCACTGGTATGTTTTTTTTGTGGCTTATCGCCATTAAATTTGGCCATAGCTCGGTTTCTAAAATACATAATGCTTGTGGCTTTATACGCTTTAAAAATCGAGCCGTTGCAAACGGGAAATCGATTGGTAAATAGCTACACGCTACAGTATTTTTAAACTGGCTAAGTATTTGCTCTCTGCCTGTTGGAGTATTACAGGTTATAAGTATATTTAAATTTGGATGCACTTTTTGCAAAGCTTTAATAAGTGGCGTTGCGGCAAGTACCTCACCAACAGAAGCACAATGAAAAACTAAAGGCTTAGTTTTAACCGTAAATAAAGACTTACTGACAAACCCAAAGCGCTCTTTAAAGTGTGCACGATAGCCTTGGTTTTTTTTACCTCGTAAAATATAGAGATAAAATACAATCAGTGGGCTAATAATAATTAATGCGAATGAGTAAAAAATGCGTGCCATACTGATCTTTCTTAAAGGGAAGTGGCGTTAGTTTACCGTGAAATAGCCGTTTTCTAAACAGACTCGTTATAAAATATGGTCTGGGTTCAGTTATAACCCGATAAAATACACACAATTAAATAAAATTATGGAATAATGAATTTAATTTTTCCTGCCATTTCAGTTCCAAGAGGAATTTTTTCATGTCAATTATCGATTCAGTGGCAACTAGCTACGTTGAAACATTAAACCGTCATCAGGCATTATTTGAAACGATGGAGGCTTATCATCAAGAATCTATGCAATTGTTAGAAGCATGCCATAGTGCATTACAAGCTGGTGGCAAGATTGTTTGGTTTGGTAACGGTGGTAGTGCAGCAGATGCACAGCATTTAGCTGCAGAATTTGTAGTGCGTTATAAATTAGAACGAGGTCCGCTTGCCTCAATGGCATTGACCACTGATACCTCAATTTTAACAGCGCACAGCAACGATTATCACTTTGATACGGTGTTTGAACGCCAAGTTCAAGCGCTATGCAAGCCAGAAGATTTAGTTATTGGTTTAACCACATCAGGTACTAGTAACAATATTAATTTAGCATTAGAGGCTGCAAATAAACTAGGCGCTTTTACTGTTGCATTAACTGGACGTGATGGCGGTAAAGTAAAAGACATTGCTAAGTTACCTATTATTATAAAAAATGACGAAACAGCACGTATTCAAGAAGCTCACATGTTTATAGGTCACTGGTTATGTGAAGCCATGGATATGGTTGTTGCGGAGCAGCAGTAATGGATTTATCGTTATTAAAAAACTTATCAGCGGCACGAATATTAGTTGTTGGCGATGTAATGCTAGACCGCTATTGGTATGGTGATACAGGTCGAATTTCGCCAGAAGCGCCAGTACCGGTTGTTAAAGTAAGTAAATTTGAAGACAAAGCGGGCGGTGCAGCTAACGTTGCAAAAAATATAGCGCGGTTAGATGCAAAAGTTGGCTTATTGGGTTTAATTGGTGAGGACGAAAGCGGGCAGATTTTAGAGACCATCCTAAAAGGTGAAAAAATAAGCTCACAATTAGTGAGTGTATGTGATTTACCGACTATTTCAAAAATGCGTGTTATTAGCCGCCACCAACAATTGGTTCGACTTGATTTAGAAGAAATGTTTACTGAGCAACATAGCCAGCTTTTATTAAACCGCTTAGAGCTTGTACTTGATGAATACGACTTTATAGTGTTCTCTGATTACAGCAAAGGATCTTTAAGTTTAATTAAAGAAATGGTAAGCCTTGCTAAGGGCGCCGGAAAAACCGTTTTAATTGACCCTAAATCGCCAGATTTACATTTATATGAAGGTGCTGATTACATTACACCTAACTTACATGAGTTTAAGTTAGCGGGTGGTCAAACCGATTCAGAAGAGGCTTTAGCAGCAAGTGCGCGTGATTTAATAAGCAAAAATGGCATTAAAGCCATGTTACTTACGCGTTCTGAGCAAGGTATGTCGCTTATTAGTGCAGATGAAAAATTTGATTTTGCAGCGCAAGAGCTTGAAGTAAGCGATGTAACCGGGGCCGGTGATACGGTTATAGCTACATTAGCTGTTATGCTTGGCGCGGGCATGGAACCTAAAGATGCTGTGGAAATTGCTAATTTAGCCGCAGGTATCGTTGTGAGTAAGTTTGGGGCTGCAACAGTCTCGCCAGAAGAGCTAAGCCGTAAGCTTGGTCAGTATTTACATACTACGGGTGAGCATTACCAAATACCATTTGATGATGTACTTCAGCATATTGAATTTGCAAAACAAAACGGCGAAACCATTGTATTCACTAATGGCTGTTTTGATATTTTACACGCCGGGCATGTACGTTATTTAGCGCAAGCTAAAGCACGAGGCGATAGACTCGTTGTTGGATTAAATAATGATGAATCTATTACGCGTTTAAAAGGGGCTGAACGTCCTATTAACCCACTAGATGAGCGTGCGATGGTACTTAGCGCACTTTCATCAGTTGATTGGGTTATTCCGTTTGGTAGCTTAGATGAAAACGACACTCCCGCTAACTTAATTGAGCAAATAAGCCCTGATATTTTAGTTAAGGGTGGCGACTACACTGTAGATCAAATCGCGGGTGCTGAGCATGTACTTCGCCATGGCGGAAAAGTTGAAGTGCTTGAATTTTTAGATGGGTGCTCAACATCAAAAGTAATAAGTAAAATTAAACAGTAATACCAATTTTATTAAAAACATGATCATTCTAGCGTATTAAATAACTCACTAACTACGTTAAAAATTATTTATATAGAACAACTATGTATCATAATTTTAGCCTTGTTATTGAGCTATTTTCTTATCGCTATAATAGAACACTAATTTAATGCAATTGGTATAATTACTGATTTAAGTTACTAAAAATACAAAAAAGGGATGAAAACACTGTTTTCATCCCTTTTTTACTTTTAATACGCTACTTTATTAAAGTAATGTATTAAAAGTTATATTCGTACTTAGCAAATGCTGATGTATCGTTTTCAGCACTGTCATTGTTAGATGCAAAAGCGCCTAAAGTGACGCGTCCTCCCAAAGAAAGCATTCTGTAACGAAGTTCTAATTGCTTACTGTTGTAGGCTGTTTTAGTTATGCTGTTACCTAAATCTGGATTGCTAGGGTACCAATCGCTATTGTCACTATTGTAATCAACACTGCGTAATTTTACCTGCCAATCATCACCATTAGAAAGCTGACCAAGTAGGGTTAGGACAACTGATTGCGAATCATTATCATACGTCGAACCAATAGTGCGTCCATGGTAGCGATAGCCAGACTTATAAGTATCATGCTCATAGTAACAATTTTCAACTATTGATTCAGCTTGGCATGAAACACCAGTATCTATATATTCAACATTTACTAATATGTTTTGAGCATAAATGCGCTGTGTTGTTTGCACACCAAATAAGTAAGCTCTATCAGCGGGTTTAAACTGTGAGCTAGCATCTTCACCTATAGTGCTGGCATAAACCGCATATGGTTGATCAAATAAGGTATCTGACCAACGAATATCAATACCAGCCAATTGATTACCTATTTTCGACTCTAACTGGCTATCACAACTCTCATTGCCATCGATACATGCTGTTTGCCCAGTTATGACATCAATAAAATCACCCGCAGAGCTCGGTTGTCCGTCACCTGCCCATTGTGCAGACCAGCTAAGTGCAATTTCTAACTGCTGAATGGGGCGAAAATTAACACGAGTACTCCACAGCAATGCATCAGGTATAACACGTGTAGACTCAAGTTTAGCCATTTGTGCGGTAAAGCCCCATTGACCAATCCAGCTTAACCATGGTGTTTCAAAAGCAGTACTTTTTTCTCTGGTTACACTTAGTGCAGGTAAAGGTTTCGCATTACCAGACATAATTAAGCTGTTATCAACACCAGGTCCCCAAAATTGTTCAACAGCACCGGCTCTAAAAATCCAATTACCTAAACGGTAAGCTAAGTAACTATCGTCAAGTGAGGTATCGTTACAATCGGTTAAAGCTTGCTCATCGGTAACTATATCGTCAGTCGTTTTTCCATCAACTAAACATTTTTTACCGTCGCTTCTGTAATTTATAGCTACTTTAGCTGCAAAGTTATCGCCTAAATAAGCGTAAGCTGCTGAAAGCTCTGTTTCTTGTGTATTTGTTGCACCAAAGCTTGTTGCTATGATCGGATCTGTGGCTGCAAAAGCAGATAATTGAAGACTATGCGAGCTGCTATTTTCTGATTTATATCGATGCTTAACGCGAAGTAAAGCATCTTGCAAGCTTGGAGATAATTGCTCAAGCGGCATGCTTTGCACATCACTTATAAAACTTTTCCACATAAGCGGATAGGTAGTTACAGGAGCTAAAATAACACCGGCATCAGCTAATTGTTGAATATCAGCTCTAAGGCCGTAATCATCGGGTTTTACCCATGGTTCAGCATTAACTGACGCGCTCATAGCGCAAAAAAGAGTAGAAAGTAGAAAAATTCTGTTTCGCAAAGTTCAGATCCTTGTGATTTAGATTGCGGCTAAGTTTATCAACCTAAGCTTGTTATTGCAGTAAATAATCAAATTTATAGAGCTAATTTAATATATTAAAATGTAACCTAGCTATCGTAATAAGTATCTGATTGGTATACTAGAGTTCAAATAGGAAATTGAGAATGTAATGAGCAACAAACGACTTTTATTTATTCCCGTATCATCACCAGAAGGCATTGGTGAATATATGCGCTCGTTGTTGTTGGCTCAAAGTTTAAAGGCAGAACTTACTGATTCTCTCGATATTCACTTCATACTAAACAAGCATACAAGCTACGCAAAAAAGTGTCCTTTTGAAGCCACATTGCTTGAACACTCAGCGACTAAAGAGCTTGATTCTGTTTGCGACTTTATAGAGCAATTTAAACCTGACGTCGTTGTTTTTGATTGTGCAGGACGTGCAGGGCATATGAAAGCGGCTAAAAAAGTAGGCGCTAAAGTTATATTTATTTCTCAGCATGCAAAAAAACGCGCTAAGGGATTGAAGCTAAACAGGATTAATTTAATTGATACACATTGGGTTGTACAGCCTGATTATTGTATTGAGCCACTTACATGGGCTGAAAGTGCGAAGTTAGACATGTTTCCCTTGGCACCCCCTCGTAATGTAGGCCCTTTTGTTGCATTTGCTTCTTGTGAGCAAAAACGTGATGTTTTAAATCGCTATAACTTAGTATCTGATGGCTATTTTATTGTTAATGCGGGTTCTGGCGGGCATATATTAAATAATCTTAATTGTGCTGAGGTTTACTTTAAAGCCGCGCTTAAAATTACTAAGCATACTGGGTTAAAAGCAGTTGTTGTGTTTGGTGCAAATTATAATAAAGCAATTCCTAAAAGTGATGAGGTTACTTGTTTATCAAGCCTGCAAGGAACCGAATTTTTGGCATTAATGAGCCAAGCTAAAGTCGCATTACTTAGTGGTGGAGATACTTTATTGCAAGCAATTGCAGTTCAAACCCCTGTTGTGGCATGTGCTATCTCAAAAGATCAAAATACACGTTTGGATCATTGCGTTAATGCAGGTGTTGTAATAAAAGCAAATCTTGATATTGATGAAATTACAACGAAAATAGCTCAAGTTATTACCGAGCCTTTTTATAGTGAATTTATTGGTAAGTATAAGCAACTCGATAGTACACATAGCTTCGACGTGATCACTACTGGTATAAAAAATATGCTTGTAGGAGATCGCTTATGAATATAGTGATTGTAATTGATTCACTAGTAGGTGGTGGTGCTGAAAAAGTAATGCTTACTTTGGCTGAAAAAATGGCGAAACTACAGCACAATGTCACTATATTATCTCTTGCGAGCAACGCTGAGTATGACATTCCTGATATAGTTAAAGTTGACAGCCTTTTTCCTGATAGAGCATCTAAAGTAGATAGATTCTGGCAGCGAAAAAATAGTATTTTGCGATTAGAAGCGTGGTTTGAAAAAAAACAAAGCGAGATTGGCAATATTGACCTAGTGCTTTCTAACCTTGATAGAAGTAATAATTTACTTGCACGTAGTAATATCAAAAATGTTCACTTTGTTATTCATAACTCCGTCAATTCAGAACTTGCCCGTCAAAAAAAGTTAGGTCCATTTTCATATTTATACCTTAAAAAAAGTAAGCAAAACTTAAATGGTAAATCACTTATTTGCGTATCAAAGGGTGTTGAAAAAGAAATAACACAAGGGGATTTAATTAACCCAAGTGCAATCGCGACTATTTATAACCCGTTCGATTTTGAAAAAATAAACCAACAAGCAAATGAGAAAAATAACGACATCCCAAATGAGCCTTACTTAATTCATGTAGGAAGGCTCGCTAAACAAAAACGCCACGATATATTATTTGCAGCATTTGCAAAGCTTGATAAAAAATACAAGTTAGTCCTTTTATGTAATAAACCTGCAAAAGCGTTAAAGCTTGCACAGCAATATGGCATAGATAAACAGTTAGTAGTGCCTGGATTTCAACAAAACCCATACAACTGGATTAAGCATGCCAAAGCTTTAGTTTTGAGCTCTGATTTTGAAGGGCTGCCAACGGTATTAATTGAGGCTTTAGCGGTGGGTACTCCGGTAGTTAGCACTAATTGTACATTTGGACCAAGCGAGATATTAACAGGCGAGCTGAGTAAATATTTAGTACCCGTTCAACAAAGTGAGGCATTAGCCAATGCCGTTATGCAGGTGCTAGCAGATAAGCCAAATGTAGAAAACGCAGATATTCTAAAACAAGTACAGGCAGAGCAGGTTGCTCTGCAGTATTTAGCTTTGGCTAACTAAGTTAACTGATATTAGGTTAACTGATATTAGGTTAACTGATATTGGCGAGCGCTTTGAAGTAATTGCTATGCAGAGTTTGCCAGTCATTCGCTTGCCAATTAAATGCATCATTTCGACCTTGCTCTTTTAAAAATGAGCGCTCAAGGCGTGTTATATTACTTTGTTGCCACTGTGGGTTAGGCGTTCTTATTTCACCTCTGTCAAAGTCGATAATATACACATCACCAATATCATTAAATAAAATGTTATTAATGTTTAAATCAGCGTGGTAAACGCCTTTTGAATGAAATAGCGCGATTGTTTTAGCAATGCGCTCTAACTCATCTTCAGCCAATGAGCGTTCAATTAATATATCGAGTACACTTTTAGCGCCTTTAACAGCCTCGGTAATAATATCACCACGATAAATTAACCCGCTGTGGGTTACTTTAGCTGCAACAGGGGTTGGTACGTTTAAACCAAACTCTATAAGTTTACTCATTAAACTAAACTCTTTATACACACGGGTTTGTTCAAGCCCTGGGTATAAATATTGATCGCTTAGCAATTTACCCACTAAACCACCGCGCCAATAATGCCTAAGTACGGCTGTTAATTCGTCTTGCTTAAAAAACCACGCAGTTGCTCGACCTTTTTTAGCGCCCACAATTTTATTTTGTTGTTGCCAATAATTTGCATCAAACCAATCGAGGGTAATTTGGCTTGTGTATTTAGGGTGGCTTAATACAGTGTGGTTGCCTTGCACGTGTTGTTTAAACATAGCTCTGTGTAATTGCTAAATAATGTGTCTATATTAGCGCGTTTTAAAGCGCAGGATAAGTGCTTGCAATAGCGTGATTATAATTTAAGATCGGCTTTTGTATTTAATACCTAAGGGAATGTGTGACTCAAGCTCCTAATTATTCATCTATTTGTATATTAAGACTCTCTGCCATTGGTGACGTATGTCATGGTGTGAGTGCTGTACAAGCCATTCAAAAGGCACACCCAAATGCAAAAATCACCTGGGTAATTGGCAAAATAGAAGCCATGTTACTTGCTGACTTACCGGGTGTTGAGCTGGTGGTATTTGATAAAAAGCAAGGCAAAGCAGCGCTTAAAAGCTTGAAGCAACGCTTCAACAACCAAAAATTTGATGTGCTTCTTAATATGCAAGTTGCATTAAGGGCTGGGCTTGTAGCGCGCTGTATTCCTGCAAAAGTAAAAATAGGGTTCGATTGGGCTCGTTCAAAAGAATTGCACAGCTTATTTATTAATAAACGAATAGACCCACAAGCCCAGGCGCATGTGCTTGAAGGCTTTAAAGGTTTTGCAAAAGCCATTGGTGTAGCTGATTATAAACCGAGTTGGGACATGCCATATACCGAGCAAGACCAAGCGGTTGCAGATGAGTTATTAACATCAGAATACCTAACTAATAAACTATTAGTAATATCGCCCGCAGCTAGTAAAGCGCAGCGTAATTGGCTCGCTGATCGTTATGCCACATTGGCTGATTATGCAAGCGAGCAAGGCTTTAAGGTGGTATTGACGGGTGGCCCAACAGAGCTTGAGATTAACCTAGCAAATAGCATTATTGAGCACAGCAACACGCCTATTTTAAATTTAGTCGGTAAAACAAAACTCAAAGAGTTGTTGTGCGTGTTAAAGCGTGGCAGCTTAGTGCTCGCGCCCGATACGGGTCCTGCGCATATGGCAGTAACAGTTGGTACGCCGGTTATTGGTTTATATGCACATTCAAATCCAGCACGCACAGGTCCTTATTTATATCAAGACTACGTGGTAGAGGTTTATCATCAAAACTTGTTTAAGCAAACAGGTAAAACGGCTGAGCAAGTCTCGTGGGGGACACGCGTAAAAGGCGATGATTTAATGAGCCAAATTACAGTTGATGATGTAAAAGCGATGTTTGACCATGTTGTACAAAAAGAGTCTTTGTAATGAATGCACAACAAAAAAATAAAGCGCTTTTTTTAGACCGAGATGGCGTGGTAAATGTTGATCATGGTTATGTGTATCAAAGCGATAAATTTGAATTTATTGACGGTGTTTTTAGCACTTGTAAAACATTTTATGATACAGGCTATAAAATCATAATCGTCACTAATCAATCTGGAATTGGTCGAGGTTATTACACCGAAGCTGATTTTTTAGCACTGACCGAGTGGATGAAAGACCAGTTTAGTGCCCACAGCATTGCAGTTACCGATGTGTATTTTTGCCCGCATCACCCTAAAAAAGCGCGCCCTGAATATTTGAAAGAGTGCAGTTGCAGAAAGCCTGCGCCAGGTATGTTATTACAAGGCATACAAGAGCATAATATCGACCCTGCTTGCAGTATTATGGTGGGCGATAAACTCAGTGATATGCAGGCTGCGAAAAAAGCAGGGATCACTACACGCGTTTTAGTGCGTTCAGGGCAAAGCTTTGACGAAAGCGCTAAGCAAGAAGCTGATTTAATTATCGATTCTATAAGTAGTTTACCTGCACTTTTAAATACGTAAATAAACAGCCTGTAAACTGGCAGGAATTCCTTCCAACTGAGGGCGTTTGCGACGAACTGCAAACCGTGCATTTTACCCATTAAACTTTTACAATACCCCGCATAATAAACAGCCGCGAAAGTGCGGTTGTTTACCCGTTCAAATATATGGAGAACCTAGATGAGAGCATCTGCTTTTTTTAGCCAGCTACAACAGCAAATTGAAGACGTAAAAACCGAAGGTTTGTATAAAAACGAACGTATTATTAAGTCCCAGCAGCAAGCTCAAATCGAAGTTGCATCAGGTAAAGTAATCAACTTTTGTGCTAATAACTATTTAGGTTTAGCTAATAGCCCAGAGTTAATTGAAGCGGCGCAGAATGGTTTAAATAATCATGGTTTTGGTGTGGCTTCAGTACGTTTTATTTGTGGCACTCAAGATATCCATAAAACACTAGAGCAAAAAATCAGTGCGTTTTTAGAAACAGAGGATACTATTTTATATTCTTCATGTTTTGATGCAAACACAGGTTTGTTCGAAACTATTTTAGGCGCAGAAGATGCTATTATTTCTGATTCATTAAATCATGCATCAATTATTGACGGTGTACGTTTATGTAAAGCTAAGCGTTTTCGCTATGCTAATAACGACATGGCTGATCTTGAGAAGCAACTTATTGCAGCAGACGAAGCCGGTGCTAAAAATAAACTAATTGCTACCGATGGCGTGTTTTCTATGGACGGCGTTATTTGTAATTTAGAAGCGGTGTGCGACTTAGCCGATAAATATGATGCGCTTGTAATGGTAGATGACTCTCACGCAGTTGGCTTTGTTGGCGAAAACGGTAAGGGTACACCTGAGTACTGTAATGTATTAGACCGTGTAGATATTATCACCGGTACATTAGGTAAGGCGCTGGGCGGTGCTTCAGGTGGTTATACATCAGGTAAAAAAGAAATTGTTGAATGGTTACGTCAGCGTTCACGCCCATACTTGTTCTCAAACTCATTAGCGCCTTCAATTGTTACTGCATCAATTAAAGTACTTGAAATGCTTGAAAATGGCGGCGAGCTTCGCGCTAAACTTTGGTCAAATGCTAAATATTTCCGTGAGCAAATGGAAGCTGCTGGTTTTACGTGTGCAGGTAAAGATCATGCAATTATCCCCGTAATGCTAGGAGATGCCAAAGTAGCCTCGTTAATGGCTGATAAATTACTTGCTGAAGGCATTTACGTAACCGGTTTTTCATTCCCTGTAGTACCAAAAGGGCAAGCGCGTATTCGTACACAAATTTCAGCGGCACATAGTATTGAGCAACTCGATACAGCTATCGATGCATTTACCCGTATTGGTAAAGAAATGGGCGTTATTTAATTTTATTTTAAACCGAAGCCTCGCTTCGGTTTTTTAATTGAGTGTGGATTATGAAAGCATTATCAAAATTAAAAGCAGAACCGGGCATTTGGATGACAGATGCACCAAAGCCAGAAGTAGGTCATAACGACTTACTGATTAAAATTCGCAAAACAGCTATTTGTGGTACCGACGTACATATTTACAAGTGGGACGAATGGGCAAGTAAAACCATTCCAACGCCTATGGTTGTTGGCCATGAATATGTTGGTGAAGTCGTTGATATGGGCCAAGAAGTTCGTGGCTTTCAGGTTGGCGACCGCGTATCTGGCGAAGGGCATATTACGTGTGGGCATTGTCGAAATTGTCGTGCAGGGCGTGTACATTTATGCCGTAATACAACGGGTGTAGGTGTAAACCGTGAAGGTGCGTTTGCCGAATATTTAGTTATCCCTGCATTTAACGCATTTAAAATTCCAGATAATATTTCTGACGAACTCGCTTCTATTTTCGACCCATTTGGTAACGCAGTTCATACCGCACTATCGTTTGACTTAGTTGGCGAAGATGTACTTATCACTGGTGCAGGCCCAATTGGTATTATGGCAGCAGCTGTTGCAAAACATGTTGGTGCTCGCCACGTTGTAATTACCGACGTAAACGAATACCGCCTAGATTTAGCACGTAAAATGGGGGCTTCACGCGCTGTAAACGTTGCCAATGAAAAGCTTGAAGATGTAATGAAAGAGCTAGGTATGACAGAGGGTTTTGATATTGGCCTTGAAATGTCAGGTGTGCCAAGCGCGTTTAATTCAATGCTTAATAATATGAACCACGGCGGTAAAATTGCCATGCTGGGTATTCCACCATCTGATATGGCAGTTGACTGGAACCAAGTTATTTTTAAAGGTTTAGTGATTAAAGGTATTTACGGTCGCGAAATGTTCGAAACGTGGTACAAAATGGCAAGTTTGATTCAATCTGGCCTAGATTTAAACCCAATCATTACACATCAATATTCTGTGGATGACTTCCAAGCTGGCTTTGATATGATGATTTCAGGTCAGTCAGGTAAAGTAATTTTAAACTGGGATTAGTTCCTAACTAAATTACAAGAAGGGCGGCTTTAGCCGCCTTTTTTATACTATTAATTAAAGAGATTTCAATGGCATTTAAACATATTTCTATAGCGCAAACGTTAGAGCTTTTAGATAAAGAAGACGTGGTAATTGCAGATATTCGTGATCCTAATTCGTATCAAGCCGGTCGCATTCCAGGCTCAGAAGCACTTTCTAACGGTAATATCGCACAATTTATGATGGAAAAAGAATTCGATCAGCCAATTATTATTGTCTGCTACCACGGTATGAGCTCACAAGGCGCAGCTAGCTACTTAGTTGAGCAAGGTTTTGAAGACGTTTACAGTATGGATGGCGGCTTTACAGCTTGGGAAGCTGCTTACAGCGAGAAAGTAGAGCGATGATAGAGCTTGGCAGTTTAAATAACCCGCGCGCCGCACAGGGCTTTATAGATTATTTAAAAAGCCAAGGCCTAGATGCAAAGATACACTCGGCAGATGGCAGTAATGTCATTATTAGCGTGACTGAGGAGGACTTTCATCAAGTTCAGCCGTTATGGGCCGAATTTACACAAAACCCTAATCATGAAAAATACCTACAAGCATCTTGGGATGTAGGCAGCACGCAATCACCGCTTAAATATCAAGGGCAATCACTTAATCTAATAGCCCGTTTTAAAGCGCTCAGCTGGTTAAATCAAACCGTAAGTATTGTAAGTGTTATAATTTATTTTGCTTTTTTACTAGGTGGTTTTGAGACCATTTACACCATGATGCAGTTTAAACCTACGCAGCCTTTAAGTTGGTTAACGCCCGTCCTCGTACATTTTAGCGCGATGCATATAGTGTTTAATTTAATTTGGTGGATGTCGCTTGGTGACAATATCGAAAAACAATGCGGAAAACTAAGCTTAATAGGCTTGTTTTTAGTGACTGCACTTATTAGTAATTGGGCGCAATACCTAATGGTTGGTCCTAACTTTGGCGGTTTGAGTGGCGTAGTATATGGATTACTTGGTTTTTGTTGGATTCATAGCTTTTTAAATCCTAACAAGCCTGCCCTAGTTAGTACGGCTATTATTGGTTTTATGTTGATTTGGTTAGTGCTTGGGTTTGCTGATGTATTGTTTGTAGGTATGGCTAATTGGGCGCACTTAGGTGGGTTAGTTAGCGGTATGGCTTTTGCCTATACCGCCAAAATATTTAACGCAAAACGTTAAATACTAATGATATAAATATTTAGTGAACAAGACTTCACGGATGATCTCTTGTCCTGTTTCTTCTTTTAGCAGGCTTTTTAGTTTTTCGGCGCACTTTGCACGTATTTCTTCACGGCCAGTAAGTGACTTTATTTTTTCTTCTGGTTCTTTAGATAAAATCTCTACTAGTGCATCACGAAGTAATGGCGTGTGGTGTTCAACCACTGCAATATCAGTAGTATCAGTAAGCATTAAATCAATAGTTACACGCACATAGCCCATTTTTTTACTTGATGCGCCAATGTAGTTGGTGATTATATCTGGCTCAAAACCAAAATAACCAACTGTGGATTCAGCACGAGCTGTAAAGCTTATAACGCTTACAAAGAACGTAAAAAGACCTGCGTATACTATTTTTTTCATATTTAAAGCGTTTCTTAAAACTTGTTACAAATAGTTTATACTTAATAGTAGGTAATAAACAGCGCCAAGCAATTATTTATGGTTATAAAACATCACTTTTTCAAAAGCTTTGGCAATGGTATCATCTCGTTGTTTTTTATTTTGTTGAGCTATTGTGATTACTTATCCTCTGTCTATATCTGCTAATTGGCAGTCCACTTCTTATATAAGTGACTTATCTCCTCTAGAGCAAGAGTGGCTTTTTGAACAGAATTCATTAACGGCTAAATTAAAAAGTAACTCAAAAACTTTTAATGTAAAGGTATTAAGTGAGCAGTTATTTACTTTAAGCCCAGAGCAAAACTTACTACTAAACAGCACAGCTAAAACAGCTATTAATAGAGAAGTTCTCTTACTGTGCGATAACAAACCTGTGGTGTACGCACAAAGCTGGCTTCCTAAAAATGATTCTATTAATCCTTTGCACAATATGGGCGAGCGTCCTTTAGGTGATGTGATTTTTCAAGACCCAGCATTAAAAAGAACGGATATAGAAATTGCTTATTTTGATGACACGCACCCTATTCAGCAATTAGTTACAAAATTGAACTTACCCGAGAAAAACTTACTAGGGCGTCGAAGTGTATTCTCACTCAAAGAATATAAGTTTTTAGTGTGTGAAGTGTTTTTACCTGGAGCATATTTATACTCATGAAATTAGCCGCTTTAAAGCCAAAACATATTCCTTATTATATACAGTTAATGCGTATAGATAAGCCCATTGGTACCTTGTTATTACTTTGGCCAACATACTGGGCTTTATGGCTTGCTAATAGTGGGATGCCGAGCTTACTCAACCTTATTATATTCACGTTGGGCGTTGTTGTTATGCGTAGCGCAGGGTGTGTAATTAATGATTTTGCAGATAGAAAAATAGACGGCTCGGTAAAACGCACAGCTCAACGGCCGCTAGCTTCAGGGCAGGTGAGTAGTGGTGAAGCACTTAGTCTATTTTTACTACTCATAGTTATTGCGTTCATTTTAGTATTAATGCTTAGCGTTAATACTATTTTGCTTTCTTTTGGTGCTTTGGCTTTAGCCTTTTGTTACCCCTTTATGAAGCGCTATACACAGTTACCTCAAGTTATTTTAGGGGCTGCATTTGGTTGGGCTATTCCTATGGCTTATATGGCTTCAATTAATGCACTACCACAGCAGGCATGGTTATTATTTATAGCCAATATTTGCTGGACAGTGGCTTACGATACCATGTATGCGATGGTTGATAGGGACGACGATTTAAAAATAGGGGTAAAATCAACCGCTATTTTATTTGGTAAATACGACCGCCATATTATCTTTTTACTTAATGCTGTATTTATAGCGTTGGTTGCTTTTATTGGTATAAGCAATCATTTAAGTGTCGCATTTGGCGTTGGTTTAAGTATTGCTGCGGGCCTATTGGCATACCAACAAACGCTTATTCATAAACGTGAAAGAGATGCCTGTTTTAAAGCGTTTTTAAATAATCATTACGTGGGTTTGGCTATCTTTATAGGGTTATTACTTTCATACCCAATAGCATTTTAAAAGCCTCAATAAAGGCTGTTAAAATGCTCTATTAGGAGTTATCGGGGCGGATCAATAATGCCGCTAATAGAGGCGTTTTTTCTAAACCAGCCTGCAATAGAATAGCGATCGTCAACGGCGGGAAGTACTTCGTGGGCAAAGCGTTCGCTTTCAAACATTACTAATGTGCCAGCAGTTGGTTTAATTGTTATTTCTATCTCTTTACTTTTAGGTTTATAAATAACAAGTTCGCCACCTTGCTTAGGCGTATTTAAATAAAGTACCGTTGTAAATACTCGATTAGAGCGACCTTTAAATGCATCTAAGTGCTTTTTGTAAAAATCACCCTGTGTATATTTTGCATAATGGCATTCGTAATCAAATAACCCCATAAAAAAACTGCGATTTAACGTGGTCTTTATACTTTGCATTATTGCTTGATAGGTAAGCTGTGCTTGAGAGCTGCCGTCAAACCAATAGGTTTTATCAGTACGTACGGTTTTATCTATTTGTAAGTCATTTAATCGACCAATACCAGCAAGGCTAAAGTGAGGGTTTATACGGTGGCAGTCTGCAACTAAATCGTTAACTAAATCGGCAATAAGCGCGTTATGAATTACGGTATATCCTTGGCGTTCTATATCATCTAAATAGACATCAGGACCAAAAAGTGTGTTCATTCACATCAGCTGTTTAAAAAAGGTGCGACAGTGTAGCCGAAAAGCTGTTAAAAGCTACTGTTTATTGTGCCGCACTTTTTGAAACATCAGATTAGCTAAATGCAGCACCCGCTTTTTTTATAAGCGATAGTAAATGCTCTACATGTTCAGTAATCGACGTCTGTTGGCTTGTTTGTACAACGAGTTGTTCGTGGTTTAAATCTTTATTTGTTTTAAGTTGTACTAATTCAGAATTCTCTGCGATTGCATTAGCATGTTCAATGCTTGCAATAGCAAAATGATCTGATTTAACTACACCTGCCATTACTTGCTCAATACTGCCCACTTTAATACTTGATGATTTATTTAAAGAATCAATTGCTTCATTAAGCATAGTTTGTACTTGTTTAGACTCAGAGAAACAGCCAAACATCGGATAGTTATCAAGGTTTTGTTTACTTATATCGTTTTTATGGGCAAGAGGGTGGTTTTTTGAAACAAATAACACAAGCTGATCAGGTAAGTGAATGTCACTGCCAATACTATTAATAGCTTGAGAGTATACGCTAATGTCTATTTCACCTTGTTGGAGTTTGCGTGTTAACTCTTGCTGATCTTGTAGCTGCATCTCAATTTTTATATGAGGGTATTGAGCTAAAAACTGTCCACAAGAAATAGGTACTATGCTGCTTGCCTTATTGGTATACCCAATAACGAGCTTTTCATTGGCATTACCGTTTACTGATTGAAAAATCCGCTTTTTCGTTAGCTCAAGTTCCGATAGGGTTGTTTTAGCATATTCTAGAAAAAGCTCGCCTTCTGGCGTTAATTTAACAGAGCGTGTTGAGCGTTTTACTAACTCATATCCCATTTCATCTTCAAGTGTTTGAATGCTGCGCGTTAGCGCTGAAGTACTAATTTGGGTTTGTTCAGCAGCTTGTCTAAAATGACGTAATATACCAAGTGCTACAAATTGCTCTAATTGTTCAAATCTCACTTTATAGTCCCTTTTTATAAGTAAGTCGCAGATACCACGGACATCAAATATATTAATTTTTATTCTAAAGTTTAGTAAAATTCTATATTGAAATACGGTTGCAAGTTCATACGTGTTTCCAGCAGGATACCCCCCTTTTAGTATTAATTAAAGAGAAAAGCGACCAAATAGTATTACTTTTTAAATTCATAACTAGTTGTTTATTGTATTTTATCTATGTTTTTGCAATGGGCTAGCTAAGTAAACTTATTTGTAGTCAGTAAGTTAGTTAGTATATTTGGATTAAATTGTTCTAATTAATAAAAAAGTACGCCCCAAAAAGGGGCGTTCATACAACATGATTGTGGCAAAGAATAGAGTGTTTTATTTATAATAAACTATTTTACAAAATTTCTATTTATTCGGCTACTTAGTGGTTTATTTTCAATGCTTTGCAGTTCTATCTCGATTGCATCACAGGAAATATGTATTTCAAATAAAGACGTTAATAACGATAAACTTAAGCAAGCTAAGCTAATGCCAAATAAAATAATTCCTGTGGCATTAAACTCAATAAATAATGCAAACATTGATAGTGTACACAGTAGAAAAGAGGCTACCCCGTACACTTGCATCGTTCTAATTAGCTTAATGCGTTTACGTAAGTTAGTGATTTGAGCCACTACAACAGGCCGAATAGATTCACCTTCACGCGCATTTAGCTCCCTAATTAATTGCGCTAAAACTAAAAATCGGTTTGTATAGGCGAGTAATAGCAGCGATATGGCCGGAAAAAGTAAGCCTGGGGTTGTTAGTGTCATGTTTATTCCTTAAAAGTACAGCATGCTAATAATTTAGCGCAGGATATTGTTAACACAAAATAAATGAGGTGAATATTGCAAAATATTAATAATAACAATTCAACAGATAGCTCTTTTCAATGGGTTACAATTTATAAAGCTGAAAATACCTTGGAAGCGAATATCGTAAAAGGCTTAATACAAACTGCTGGAATAGAGTGTAAAATTAAAGGCGAGATGCTCCAAGGGGCGCTTGGAGAAATTCCATATGATCAGGCGCAAGTTAGTGTGCAGGTTTATGCGATAAAAGAGCGCCATGCGCGGCAAATATTGGTAAACTATCAACAAGTAAAACAATCCGCTCCAGATTGGGTATGCCCTAATTGTAATGAGCATAATGGATCAACATTTGATTTTTGTTGGTCGTGTGAGACGTTAAAGAATGACTAAAGCAAATAATTTTCAGCGTATTAGAGAGCTTAACTATTTACAAAAGGCCGTCTTAGCAAGTGCTTTAATAGAGCGAATGCTGCCAAATTACGGTTTATTTAGCGAAGCAACGGGGTTTGGTGATGAAACCTTATTACGTAATTCGCTTAATGTTTGTTGGGAAAAAATCTTACTGCCTAAAAGTAAAATAGATCTCGAAAAACAAGTTGAAAAAATAGAGCCAAATGTTCCTGAACTTGCTGATTTTGATATGTTTGGTACTTATCCTGCTATTGATGCTGCAACGTCTTTACTTAGCTTAATGCACGGTTTAGTGGCGCAAGATGAGCAAGAGTTCATTAGTGTGAGCAAAATATCTCAAGCAACAGTGGCTCGCTTTATTGAATATCAAATGACGGTTGAAGGTGAGATTGCTGATAACACAGCAGTGAGAGAGCACCCATTAATGCAGTACGAAATTGAAGTATTAGGTGAGCTAATTGATTTTGTAGAAAATATGGGGCGTATTACCTCTGATAGCGTAAAGGCACTTAAAAAGTTTGCCCTTGAAGATGGCCAAACAAATATTGGTCTTACGTTATAAAAGAAGCAAAGTAGAATTTAAAAGGCAGGAGAAGTACAGTGCGAATTTTAGGCATTGAATCGTCATGTGATGAAACGGGTATTGCAATATATGATGACGAAAAAGGCTTGTTAGCTCATCAATTATACAGCCAAGTAAAAGTACACGCTGATTACGGCGGTGTAGTGCCGGAACTTGCATCGCGCGATCATGTTCGTAAAACATTACCACTTATAGATGCAGCATTTGCACAAGCAGGTTGTGGCCCTGAAGATTTAGACGGTATTGCTTATACTGCAGGCCCAGGTCTAGTTGGTGCATTATTGGTAGGTACGTCTATTGGTCGTTCATTAGCATACGGTTGGGATATACCTGCGGTAGCAGTACATCACATGGAAGGGCATTTACTTGCTCCGATGCTTGAGGAAAATACCCCTGAGTTTCCGTTTATTGCATTGCTTGTATCGGGCGGTCATACCATGATGGTTAAAGTAGCGGGTATTGGACAATACGAAGTACTAGGTGAGTCAGTTGATGATGCCGCAGGCGAGGCCTTTGATAAAACGGCTAAGTTACTTGGTCTTGATTACCCCGGTGGCCCACGCTTAGCTAAAATGGCCGAACAAGGCGTAGCAAAGCGCTTTGTATTTCCTCGCCCTATGACCGACAAGCCAGGTCTTGATTTTAGTTTTAGTGGTTTAAAAACAGCGGCATCAATCACGATTCGTGAAAATGACGACGACGATCAAACCAAAGCTGATATAGCGCATGCATTTCAAACTGCGGTTATTGATACCCTCGTTATTAAGTGCAAGCGTGCGCTTAAACAAACAGGTATTAAGCGTTTGGTCATCGCCGGTGGTGTGAGTGCAAATACACAGCTTCGACTGCAGCTCGAACGCGTAATGAAAGGTATGAAAGGCGAAGTGTTCTATCCGCGTACTGAATTTTGTACCGACAATGGTGCAATGATTGCTTATGCCGGAATGCAACGTTTAAAAGCAGGGCAATTTGCCACGCTTGATATGAAAACAAAACCTCGTTGGCCTATAGATAGCCTTGAGCCGATTTAATGACTCATATTTTAGATATTTTTGTTTTCATCGGTGGGTGCTTTTTTAGCACCCACTTTTGGTTCTTCCCCACTAAATAATCGAATAATATTAGTACGGTGACGAAATATAATTAACAGCGTGATAAAAGTAACGGGAAGAGTATAAAGTGGCTTTATTAGCCATGTATACAAGGGCGCTAAAGATACAGCTACAAGCGCCGCCAGTGATGAATAGCGTGTTATTGCCACTATAACTAACCAAGTACTCACAAGTAAACCTGCCAATGATAAGCCAATAGGTAATAATGAGCCAAATGCCGTTGCTACGGCTTTACCGCCTTTGAAGCTAAAAAACAGTGGGTACATATGGCCTAAACAAGCAGCTACTGCGACTAAACCAAGCTCTAAAGGTTCAACTTCTAAAAAATAAGCCCCCCATACCGGAATAGTGCCTTTTAAAATATCAAACACCAGAACCAAGCAAGCCGGAAATGCTCCGCCTAATCTATAGACATTTGTAGCTCCTGGGTTGTTAGAACCACTATTACGAGGGTCTGGAAGTTTGAACAACCGCGACACTAAAATAGCCGACGAAATCGACCCAAGTAAATAAGCTAAAACAAACATTATAGAGGCTAACACGCGCTTCCTTATTTTTTAATTGCTATACCAATTGATAGTGCTTTTAGGCTATTATTGACAGCAAAATTTATCGTAAAAATTATTAACAGGCTATTTAATAGCTAGTTTAGTTATTTTGCTATTGTAGAAGTTATTTTTACATATTTAAACACTGGCTAAACCATATACAGTATTAATTTTATTGATGCTTAGTATAGTTGCTTAGTAGTTTGTTGTTATTTGGAGTATCAATGGATAAGGTTTTTATATCTCAATTGCACGTCGACACTATTATTGGAGTGTACGACTTTGAAAAAGAAAGTAAACAGAGCCTTTATTTTGATATTGAAATGCTAAGCGATATTAAGCCTGCAGCTGAAAATGACGATATTAATTTAGCACTGGATTACTCAAAAGTAAGTGAGCGAGTTATTGAGCACTGCACTTTAAAACCTGTAGAGTTGCTAGAAACTTTAGTTGAACAATTAGCGCATATTATTTTAAGCGAGTTTAATACTCCACAAGTTACTATAAGAGTAAGTAAACCTGCAGCAGTAGCACAAGCGCAAACTGTAGGTGTTGAAATTACACGTGTTAAGGCAATTGGTTAAATGGCTCAAATTTATATCAGCCTAGGGTCAAATATAAATAAAGCGCATTATATACAATGTGCATTAATTGCACTTAAGCAGCACTTTGAACATATTGTACACTCGTCTGTTTTTGAAAGTGAAGCAGTTGGGTTTGCTGGCAATAATTTTTATAATTCAGTCGTTGGCGCTACAACTGATATGTCGCTTGTTGATGTATGCGCTTTATTAAAACAAATAGAGCGTGATAATGGACGCACAGCGAACGATAAAAAATTTAGTCCACGAACGCTCGATTTAGATTTACTATTTTATGATGATGTAATTTGCGACTCCCCAGCACAATTACCACGAGATGAAATAACTAAAAACGCATTTGTATTACAACCTCTTAGCGAGGTTGCCCCAGATTTCTATCATCCTGTAGCTAAACAAACGATTGCGCAGTTATGGAATGAATATAATAACCCTCAACAAAAGCTATGGAAGGTGGAGTTTTCTAACCCATGAGTATCATCGAAATAATTATTTTAGCCCTCATACAGGGATTTACTGAGTTTTTACCAATTTCTAGTTCTGCGCACTTAATTCTCCCATCGCAAATTTTAGGCTGGGAAGATCAAGGGCTTGCGTTTGACGTGGCAGTCCATGTTGGTACTTTAATTGCTGTTGTTATTTATTTTCGCAAAGAGGTCGTCGACATACTCAGTGCGTGGTTTAAATCCTTTGGAGCACAGGGTACTAGTGATGATAGTAAGCTAGGTTGGTGGATAATTTTAGGCACTGTGCCTGCCGCTATTTTAGGCTTACTTTTAAAAGACTTTATAGAGTTGTACCTACGAAGCGCTTGGGTAATTGCTACTACCACAATTGTGTTTGGTTTATTGCTTTGGTACGCGGATGCAAAAGGTAAGCAAATTAAAACTATTTATCAGCTTAATTGGAAAACAGCACTTATTATTGGTTTTGCACAAGCTGTTGCAATGATCCCGGGAACTTCTCGCTCAGGTATCACGATGACTGCTGGTTTAATGCTTGGAATGAATAAGCAAAGCGCAGCGCGTTTTTCGTTCTTACTGGCAATTCCAATTATTTCTATGATGGGGCTTTATTATACTGCAGAGCTTGCTTTGGGTGACCATGTGGTTGATTGGAATACATTATTACTAGGTGTGGTGCTATCGTTCTTATCGGCTTATGCATGTATATTTATGTTTTTAAAAGTAATAGAGCGAATGGGCATGTTGCCATTTGTGATATATCGTTTATTGCTCGGTATAGGTTTAATAGTATTTTTAATGATGTAGCAAATAATGACTAATAAAAAAGCCTTCTAATTAAGAAGGCTTTTTTATTATCAAGTGGTCATTTTGGCACGAGTGAAATGCTTACTCGCAATGGTAACTAAGCACGAATTTTGGCATTATAGCGCCATTAAACTTTGCATAGCTGTAAAGTGAGCATACGATTTAAGGAAAGTATATGCATATACATATTTTGGGCATTTGTGGCACGTTTATGGGTGGCATTGCAGCCATTGCTAAATCATTAGGTCATAAAGTAACGGGTTCTGATCAGAACGTTTACCCACCAATGAGTACGCAACTTGAAGAGCTTGGCATTGAACTGACTCAAGGCTACGACGTATCTCAATTAGAGCCAAAGCCAGATATGGTCGTTATTGGTAATGCAATGAGCCGTGGTAACCCGTGTGTTGAATATGTGCTTGATAAAGGCCTGCCTTATACTTCAGGCCCTGAGTGGCTTAAGCATAACTTACTGCAAGATTCTTGGGTGCTTGCGGTTGCTGGTACGCATGGTAAAACAACCACAGCAAGTATGCTTGCGTGGGTGTTAGAGTACGCAGGTTTGAAACCAGGGTTTTTAATTGGCGGCATAGTGCAAAATTTTGGTGTATCGGCAAAAGTGGGTGAAACGCCTTTTTTTGTTATTGAAGCAGATGAATACGACACTGCTTTTTTTGATAAGCGCAGTAAGTTTGTGCATTACCTCCCGCGTACACTTATCTTAAATAATCTTGAATTCGATCACGCTGATATTTTTGAAGATTTAAACGCAATAAAAAAACAATTTCATCACTTAATGCGTACATTACCTCAAAGCGGCAAGGTAATTTGGCCAAAGCAAGACGTAGCGCTTAATGACGTAATAGCACAAGGGCTTTGGAGCGAAAGCGAAACGCTAGGCGATGATTGGAGCTATGAATTAATAAAAGCCGATGGAAGTGAGTTTAATGTATTACTTAATGGCGAAAAGCAGGGCACTGTCTGTTGGCAAGCAATAGGCGAGCATAACGTTAAAAATGCGATTATGACTATCGCAGCAGCGCGCCATGTGGGTATAGCTGTTGATCATAGTATTGATGCGTTAGGAGAATTTATTAGCCCTAAAAGGCGTATGGAGCTAAAAGCGGATATAAATAATATTAAAGTGTATGACGACTTTGCGCATCACCCAACAGCAATTAAAACTACGCTAGCAGGATTGCGCGCAAAAGTAGGCGATGAAAAAATTATCGCTATTTTAGAGCCGCGCTCAAACACCATGAAAATGGGCGTGCACCAATATACATTATTAGATTCATTACGTGATGCTGACAACGTACTCCTTTTTGAACCAGAGAATCTAAATTGGTCGCTAAAAGAGCAAGCAGATAAAGCAGGCATGCAGTGCTTTAACAGCACACAAACAATTATTGATACGGTGCTTGAAAATATTGAGCCTAATCAGCATATTTTAATTATGAGCAATGGCGGTTTTAATGGCCTTCATCAACACCTTGTTGATGGCTTAGCTGATAAATACAGCGGAGAATAGTGTGCAATTTAAAGATAGAATTACGCTCGCTTTTAGTGGTGCATCGGGTGCGCCTTATGGGCTTAGGTTACTTGAAGTATTACTAGAGCAGCAATTTCAGGTCTACGTTCTCATTTCAAGTGCAGCACGCGTGGTGCTTGATACAGAATCAAATATTAAGCTCTCTGGTAATGAAGATAAAGCCACAGAGCAGTTAAGTTCGCTGTTTAATGCCAAACCTGAACAGCTAAAAGTATACGGTAAAGATAACTGGTTTAGCCCTGTGGCTTCGGGCTCTGCTGCTCCTAAAAAAATGGTAGTATGCCCATGTAGTGCCGGGTCGGTTTCTGCAATTGCAGTGGGGGCGTCTGATAATTTATTAGAGCGCGCCGCTGATGTGGTAATTAAAGAACGCGGACAGCTCATTTTAGTGCCTCGCGAAACACCATTTAACGAAATTCATTTAGAAAACATGCTTAAGTTATCTCGTTTAGGGGTAACAATTATGCCAGCCGCACCTGGTTTTTATCATAAGCCACAAAGTATTGAAGACTTAGTTGATTTTATGGTGGCGAGAATTTTAGATCATTTAAATATTGAGCATAACCTAACAAAACGTTGGGGTTATGGTGAGGGTAAGTAATGAATAAGCAAAATATTGCTTTAAATATAGAAGGCCTTACCAAGGTTTATAAAAATGGTGTTGAGGCTATTAAAGGCGTTGATTTACAAGTTGAAGAGGGCGATTTTTTCGCTTTGCTTGGTCCAAATGGAGCTGGTAAATCAACTACTATTGGTGTTATTTCGTCACTTGTTAATAAAACAAAAGGCAAAGTAGAAGTATTTGGCTGTGATATTGATACTGATTTAGAAGCTGCAAAAGCGCATTTAGGCTTAGTGCCGCAAGAATTTAATTTTAGCCAGTTTGAAACGCTTAGCCAAATACTGGTTAACCAAGCCGGTTATTATGGTGTGCCACGTGGTGAAGCCCATAAACGTGCTGATAAATACCTAGCACAGCTGGGTTTATTAGAGAAAAAAGACAAGCAAGCTCGTACGCTTTCAGGCGGAATGAAACGTCGATTAATGATTGCACGCGCCCTTATGCACGAGCCAAAATTACTTATACTTGATGAGCCAACAGCGGGTGTAGACATAGAACTTCGTCGTTCAATGTGGGATTTTTTACGCCAAATAAATGAGCAAAGCGTTACTATTATTTTAACCACACACTACCTTGAAGAAGCTGAGTTACTGTGTAAAAACATAGCGATTATTGATTCTGGTCGAATTGTTGAAAACACCACCATTAAAGCACTGCTTGCAAAACTTGATAAAGAAACCTTTATTTTAGATTTAAAAATGCCAGCAAACCCTGTCACGCTTGAAGGTTATAAGTTTACGATGACGGACGATCATACTGTTGAAGTAGAAGTCGCTAAATCACAGGGCTTAAATGCGGTATTTAGCGCATTAACAACCCAAGGAAATACAGTATTGAGTATGCGAAATAAAGCAAACAGACTAGAAGAGTTATTTGTAGGATTACTAGAGCAAGGGCGGGGCGAATAAATGTTTAAATATGGCGTAGCCTTAAAGAGTTTATGGATTAAAGAGTGTATTCGTTTTTTACGTATCTGGGTACAAACCTTAGTGCCGCCAGCAATTACGATGAGCTTATATTTTGTTATTTTTGGTAACTTAATTGGTTCACGTATTGGTGATATGGGCGGCTTTAGTTATATGGAGTTTATTGTACCTGGTCTTATAATGATGTCGGTTATTACTAATTCCTATTCCAACGTAGCCTCTAGTTTTTACTCAACAAAATTTCAAAAAAGCATTGAAGAGCTTTTAGTTGCACCTGTGCCTAATTACATCATTGTACTGGGTTATATGGGCGGCGGTATGACGCGCGGTATTATGGTGGGCTTTATAGTTACTTGTGTATCGTTATTATTTGTTGATATTCAAATTCATAATATTTTTGTAATTATGGCGACCGTTATTTTAACCTCAGCTGTGTTTGCTTTAGGTGGCTTAATTAATGCAATTTATGCAAATAGCTTTGACGATATAAGCATTATTCCCACCTTTATACTAACGCCATTAACTTACTTAGGCGGTGTATTTTATTCAATTACGTTATTGCCAGAATTTTGGCAAAACGTATCGCAAATAAACCCTATTATTTACATGGTAAATGCATTTCGCTATGGCTTTTTAGGTGTGTCGGATGTTGATTTAAGTGTAGCGCTAGGTGTTATTTTGGTGTTTATTACGGTGTTATTTACTTTAGCGCTAACTTTAATTAAAAAAGGTGTGGGGCTAAGACACTAATGAGTGATGCAAATTCACGTAGTATTGTATCTAATCAAGCGGGTATTCACGAAAAGCTTGATGAAATAGTAAATAAGCATTTAGATGCTGAATTTAAAAAGCCAATAGCAGCGCATACCCAAGCCGCATTTGACGAGGTTAATGCTAAAGTACAAGCCTTTAGTGGCCCGCTTATTTTGGACTCGTGTTGTGGCGTGGGTGAAAGCTCAGCTAACTTAGCTAAGCGCCACCCTGATGCACTTATAGTTGGAATTGATAAATCTTCGCACCGATTAGATAAGCATGATGTTGAATATAAGCAAACCGACAGTGGTCAGTACATCTTAGTGCAAGCAGATTTAAATGACTTTTGGCGTTTAGCGGTAGCCGCCAATTGGCAACCTACGCACCATTATTTGTTGTATCCAAACCCGTGGCCTAAATCTAAGCATATTCGTAGGCGCTGGCATGGCGCAGCTATTTTTCCATTTATCGTTAAGTTAGGTGGAAAATTAGAAGTGCGCAGCAATTGGGATATTTACGTTAAGGAGTTTGCTCGGGCGCTTGAATTAACAGGCAACCCTTGCGATGTAACACTTTATGAGTCAGACGATGCAATTACGCCTTTTGAGCGTAAATACTGGGCCAGTGGCCAGCAAAGCCACCGACTCGTTATAAACTTACCTAGGGCGTGTTGACCTTTCGTGATTGATTTTGCAGCAGCATGTTTGGTTTTTAGGCAAGGCGGAGCCTATGTAGTGTGGTTATTCCCCATAAATAGGCGATAACGCAGCATAAAGACCAAACATGTGCTGCCCTTTGGGTTCTTTCTAGGGACGATTAACTCTTTGTTGCTCAGTTTTTACTTAGCCCACTAGGTTACAAACCTCGCGCCGCGATTTAATCGCCCCTAGATTGAACAAATTTCAATCCACAAAGATCAACACGCCCTGGTTAAAGTAAGTCAAAGTGCTAATTCTTCTGTAACCGTATTAACATGTGGGACTGGGTGGGCAAAATAATTGCCTTGCATTAGTGTCACATTCGCCTTTTTAAGTGCGGTTACTATGGTTGTATTTTCTACCGATTCTGCCATTAATTGTAAACCAAGTTGATTAGCAAAGCTGGCTATATGCTCAATAAACAAGTAGATATCTTTGTCATTCACTATTTGCTTTATTAATGCGCCATCTAATTTAATACCATCTACTTCAAGCTTAAGTACGTTTGATATATTTGAATAACCACTACCAAAGTCATCAATAATAACCTTAACGCCTTTCGTTTTAACCATGCCAATAAATGCTTTTACTTCAGAGAAGTTGGCAATAGCTTGGGTTTCTAAAAGCTCTAATGTGATATTACCAGGATGCGGGTAGCGCTTAAGTTCGTCCGCAATAAACTCACTTAAATTAGGGTCGAGCATATCTTGTGCTGTTATATTTAAACTCCAGCAAATATCGGTTTTTCTAAAGCGACTAACACATTGTGAAAATATAGTACGGGTAAGTATTCCGTCCAGTCTTGAGCGGGTAACAACATTTAAAAATGCATCAGGTTTTAATACTTCCCCTTGCGCTGTTACCATTCGAGCTAAACATTCGTATTGAACGACCTTATTGGTATTTGTGTCAATAATGGGTTGAAAGTAAGGCACTATACGATTGTTATCAAACGCTTCTCGCACTTCTTTAGCCATTTCTACATTGTATTGATATTGCGTTTTTACATCGTGTAGCGCTTTTGAGTAGTTAACTACACTATGCCTGCCTTGTTTAGCTTGCAGCGCTGCTATATGAGCGTTTTCAAGTAGTAGCGATTTATTACCACTGGCAATACCTGCACATAGGGTTATGTAGATAAAAGGGTCAGTTAACACCGGTGTATTAAAGTTATATGTTTTTACGAGGTCGGTAAATTCGTCATTACTCATTTCCTTAGGCGCGAGTAATACTATTTTATTTGTTGCTAGTCTGTATATATGGCAATGCGTAGAGCTTCTAAGTTTAAAGTGAATAAGTAAGTTTTTCATTACCTTGTCACCCACTTCAGTGCCATAAAAACTGTTTATATCTTCTATTTCATTAACCCAAATAACGGCTAATTGCATGTGATGTGCATTACTTTTTTTAATAAAATACTCAAGTGCAATATGATTTGAAAAACCAGTACTTGAGTCAGTTGCTAAAGACCGTTTTAGTAAATAAATATATATGGCGGCAACGAGTATCGCGATAAAAAAGAAGAAGCTAGCCATTGCAGCAGCTTTTGATACGCTTTCTTTAAGTTTCTCGTTTAAGTCATAAATAGTGATATCGGCACCCGTTAAATAGGTATTGCCGTTGATTGGGTCAACGTAAGGAATAAAAATTGTTTTAAAGTGGCCCCACTGATCGCTCGATATTTCAAATACTGGCTCTGTTGAATAAAAAGCACTTATATTTGCATCGGTAGCTTCAGGGTAGAGATCTAAAAATTGAGTTACCTTGCCATTATTCTGATCGTCTTGCGTGTAGCTTGATGAGCTAAAAAGCACCTTACCGTCTTTTAAAATCATTGAATAGACATAAGCAATATCAAGTGCTTGAGCAAACTCAGAGAGTTGTTTACTTTTATCTTGATAGTAAGAAAAACTTATATTATCGCCTTGATTAACCGCACTTAAATAATCGTCACCTAAAATATGTTTAACGCTGGTGGCGGCATTAAGTAAGCGATTATCAACCGACTGCATTATTTCAGCACGCGTGGTTTGGTAAGTGTAGTAAACGTAGGTTAGCAAGCTTATTAAAAACAAGCTAAAGCCTGCCACTATCCAACTAACTTTGACTCTTCCTTCTGGCATATGTGTCCCTTTTTTGTTATCAAATTTATTATACCCAAAATAAGTAAATGCCCAATAAATAATTAGGTTTGGTAGAGTTTTAATTAGGGTCTGTTTATCTTTGCGGATTATAATTTGTTCAAACTAGGGGCGATTTAATCGCGGCGCGAGATTTGTAACCTAGTGGTCTAAGTAAAAACCGAGCAACAAAGAGTAAATAGACCCTAGGCAGAACCCTTTGGGCAGCGCCTGTTTGGCATTAATGCTACGTTATCGCCTATTTATGGGGAATAACCACACTACATAGGCGCTGCCTTGCCTAAATACCAAACAGGCTGCTGCAAATTTAACCTTGAAAGATAAATAGACCCTAAATTATCATTTTTTTGTCATCGCTTTGATTGCTTTTATAGGTTTAAACGAGACATTTTAGTTATATTGCAGTAAAGTTAGCGCAATTTTTAAAGAAACACGATTGCTCCAAATGTCCTAATAAGTAGGCGTTTTTGATGGGTAAGCGCGTGTTTTAGCTACACACACACTAGGTATTAAGATGGATCAAAAGCGTTGTGCCGTCGCCTCTAAAGAAAGCCTTAAGCGTATATTTACTGTACCTGAAGCGCCAGACTCAACTTTAAGCAAAATCGAGCTTGAAATTTCGAGTAATTTAGCAGGTTTTCTAAACGAAAATATAGCGGCAATTGAAAAACCATTACATGAAATAGAAAAAGATTTTCAATCGGCAGTGATCCCAGAAGATCCAACGTTTGTCTCTGCTTATGCCCAAGACATAATGGAGCAACTTGTTGCACATTCTGTGCATACAGCTGCGCCTAGTTTTATTGGTCACATGACCTCTGCCTTGCCGCACTTTTTATTACCGCTGTCAAAATTGATGGTAGGGCTAAATCAAAATCTAGTAAAAATAGAAACATCTAAAGCGTTTACGCCTCTTGAGCGTCAAGTGCTTGGGATGATGCATCATTTAGCTTATGGGCAAGAAGACTCATTTTATTCTAAATGGATGCACAGTGCTAAAACCTCATTAGGTGCATTTTGCTCTGGTGGTACGGTTGCTAATATTACTGCGCTTTGGATTGCGCGAAACCGCTTATTAAAACCTGATGGCGATTTTAGAGGCATTGGTGCACAAGGCTTAATTGCTGGTATGCTGCATTACGGTTATAAAGGTTTAGCAGTATTAATATCAGAACGCGGACATTACTCATTAGGTAAATCGGTTGATTTACTCGGCATTGGTCGCGATAACTTAATTGGTATTAAAACTTGTGAAAATAATAAAGTCGATGTAACAGCTATGCGTGAAAAAGCACGTGAGCTTGAAGCGCAAGGCATTAAAGTAATGGCGATTATTGGGGTCGCGGGGACAACCGAAACCGGTAATATTGACCCACTTGATGAAATGGCCGACTTAGCACAAGACATTAACTGCCATTTTCATGTAGATGCTGCATGGGGGGGAGCGACCCTTTTATCGAGTACGCACCGTCCTTTACTAAAAGGGATTGAGCGAGCAGATTCAATTACCATCGATGCACATAAACAAATGTATGTACCAATGGGAGCGGGTTTGGTTTTATTTAAAGACCCCGCTGCAACTGATGCAATAGAGCATCACGCTGAGTACATATTACGTAAAGGTTCAAAAGACTTAGGTAGCCACACGCTTGAAGGCAGCCGACCGGGTATGGCAATGTTAGTACACGCTTGCTTACGTGTTATTGGTCGTAAAGGTTACGAAATGCTGATTGATCGCAGCATCAAAAAAGCACATTACTTTGCTGATTTAATTAAGGCTGATGAAGACTTTGAGCTTATTTCGGAGCCTGAGTTGTGCTTATTAACGTATCGTTATGTACCTAAGCAAATTAAACAAGCAATAGCCGATGCAGATGCTGCAACTCGGTTAGATATTTTTGCTTCACTGAACCGTTTTACTGCCAGTATGCAAAAGCGTCAACGCGAGTCAGGTCGCTCATTTGTATCACGTACACGCTTAACGCCTTCTAAATACGACAATCAACCAACGGTTGTATTTAGAGTGGTTCTAGCTAACCCGCTTACCTCAGGCGCTATTTTAAAAGAGATATTAGCTGAGCAAAAAGAGTTGGCTGCAACAGATCCGGTATTCAAAAAATACTTGAGAAAGTATATGTAATCTAAATACAAAAAAGGGTCCATAAGGACCCTTTTTTAATATCAAAGAATGGTTAATGTAAAATACGTGCTCTAATTGTACCCTCAACAGCGCTCAGTTCTTTAAGTGCTACTTCAGATTGATCTGTATCAACATCAATAACTACATAACCAATAGATGCGTCTGTTTGTAGGTATTGCGCAGCAATATTAATACCGTGCTGTGCAAACGCTTGGTTAATTTGCGTTAGTACACCTGGGCGGTTGTGGTGTACGTGTAATAAACGGCTACGATTAGCAAGCTCAGGTAGCGATACTTCAGGGAAGTTAACCGCAGTAATAGTTGAGCCATTATCTGAATATTTAGCCAATTTACCCGCTACTTCAATACCAATGTTTTCTTGCGCTTCTTGTGTAGAACCACCAATGTGCGGCGTTAAAATAACATTGTCGAATTGGCGCAGTGGCGATACAAATTCTTCATCGTTAGATTTTGGCTCAGTAGGGAACACATCGATTGCTGCACCACTTAGTTTTTTCTCTGTAAGCGCTTCTGCAAGAGCATCAATATCAACAACAGTTCCGCGTGATGCATTGATCAAAATAGACCCCTGCTTCATAACTGCAAGTTCTGCTGTACCAATAAGGTTTTTAGTTTGCGGTGTTTCTGGTACATGTAAGCTAATAATATCAGAGCGTTGTAACAGCTGAGTAAGGTTATGAACTTGTGTTGCATTACCCAGTGATAACTTATCTTCGATATCGTAAAACTCCACGTTCATACCGATATTTTCAGCCATAATACCTAGCTGAGTACCAATGTGACCGTAGCCAATAATACCTAATGTTTTACCACGTGCTTCAAACGAACCATTTGCTGTTTTTAACCAGCCACCACGATGAGCCGCTGCATTACGCTCTGGAATACCACGTAATAAAAGTAGAATTTCGCCAAGTACAAGTTCAGCAACTGAACGAGTATTAGAAAATGGAGCGTTAAATACAGCAATACCACGTTCGCGTGCAGCATCTAAATCAACTTGGTTTGTACCAATACAAAAACAACCAATAGCAACTAGCTTTTCAGCTGAGTCTAATACGGCTTGGTTAATATGAGTACGAGAACGAAGTCCTACAAAGTGAACATCTTTAATGCGCTCTTTAAGCTCGTCCTCAGGTAAGGATGTTTTAACGTAGTCGATATTGCTGTAACCGTTACGTTTTAGCGTTTCAACAGCGCTTTGGTGAACACCTTCAAGCAAGAGAATTTTAATTTTGTCTTTTGCTAACGATACCTTACTCATAACCTCATCCTATTTAATTTGTGGCCCATTTTTGGTACCGATAATCACTTTATCAGCACCTCGCATCGCAAATAGGCCGTTGGTAACTACGCCAACAATTGAATTTATTTGTGTTTCAAGTTGTTTGGCATTGGTAATTTTTAAGTTAAATACATCTAATATAACGTTACCATTATCGGTAACTACGCCTTGGCGATAAACAGGGTCACCACCAAGTTTTAATAATTCTCGTGCAACGTAGCTGCGCGCCATTGGAATAACTTCCACCGGAAGCGGGAAGTCGCCCAATGTATCTACCAGCTTTGTGTCATCAACAATACACACAAACTGTTTTGCAACTGCAGCTACTATTTTTTCACGTGTTAGTGCTGCGCCGCCGCCTTTAATCATTTCGTTTTGAGCGTTTATTTCGTCAGCGCCGTCAACGTATACATCTAAAGCATCAACGTTATTAAGTTCAAACACTTCAATACCTAACGCTTCCAAACGTGCAGTTGACGCTTCTGAGCTTGATACAGCGCCTACAATAGTGTCCTTTACTGAGCCAAGGGCATCAATAAAGTGATTAACAGTAGAGCCTGTACCGACACCTACAATGGTGTTTTCTTTTACAAACTCGAGAGCTGCCCAAGCAGCTGCTTTTTTTAATTCGTCTTGTGTCATTGCTTTGTGCTCATGTATGTCAGAAATATGCGGTTAGTAACCAAAATTAAATGTTACCAACAGTATGTTTTATCTGGGGTGATAATGGTTTTAAGAGGTACGTCCCATGACTCGATTGGTAGAGCATCAACTTTTTGGCATTCATGTGCAAGGCCAATTAGTTGTGGTTTTTGCCAATTTTGTTCATGTAAACGTGCCAATGTCCGGTCGTAAAACCCACCTCCCATTCCTAGGCGATTACCTTGTTTATCAAATGCCACTAATGGCATAAGGAGGTAATCAAGCGCTGGTAATGGGCATATTTGAGAGCAGTTCAGCTTAGGCTCCAAGATACCATAGCGATTTGCCCTCATGGGTGAGTTTTTCTCATAGCGCTGAAATAGTAAATTAGCGCCATTGAATGGGTGTATTATAGGTAGATAAACAGCATGGTTTAAGTTCCATAATTCTTTAATTAACAATGAAGTGTCTAGTTCTCCGTCGTTACTTAAATAAATGGCAATATGCTTTGAATTCGTTGTGTTTTCGCTTTTTAAGTGTTGAATAAAATTCATTTTTAGCGATTGCGCAGCAATTATTTGCTGATTATTTGACAAGTTTTTACGGGTGTTACGAATTTCAGCTCTTATTTGTGCGCGTTCATTGCTCATTAAACTAATTAGCCATTTTTAAAAAGAGAATAAATCGGGAAAAATTAAAAAAACAGCAAGTACAACTAGCAAAATGGTGGCAGTTGCAATCAATGAATATAAAAGTAAGTTACTGCGTTTTTTAGGAGTAGCTAAATCCTCATCTAGCATTAGGTCGTCATTTTGCCATTCGTCTACACTTTCGTCTGGTGTATTTAATTGAGCTTCAGGAAGGCGTTGCTCTAGCTCATCTAGCTTTTCTTCAAGGCGTATTAAGCTGCTAGTGATGTAATCAAGTGCATCAAAAATACGTTCATCACGTTGGTTGTTATTTGCAGCTGCGGGGGAGCTATTTTGAATCGCATTTGAAACAGCTTGCAGCTTACTTTTAATACCTAGGCTTGCTAATAACTTAGTCTGTTTTAACGCTTTGTCTTTATCGCTTGGCGCAAACAGCGGCTTACCTTTAAAAAAAAGAGCTACTTTTTCATCTGACGTTTTTAATTTTGCAGCTAAGTTTGCGCACGCTGTTTTTATGTCAACGTTATCGGCAAGTCCTGCAAATATAACGCGAAAGTTATCGGCCATTTAACTATCCCTAAAGCTTTTATAATGAAATGAGTATATACCTAAAGTACAAAAGAATTCGAGGTTGATTTTATAGTTATTTTGTAGACGTACTACAAACAATGTAACTGATAAGTTTTAGATACAAAAACGGCCCTATTAAGGGCCGTTTTTAATTTACTTCAACACTTTTAGCTTAAAGGCCAGCAGCTGCACGAAGTGCATCAGCTTTATCTGTACGTTCCCAAGGGAATTCGTCACGACCAAAGTGGCCGTAAGCCGCTGTAGGAAGGTAGATAGGGCGCTCTAAATCAAGCATTTGAATTAAGCCGTAAGGGCGCAGGTCAAAGTGTTCACGAATAAGTTCGATTAAACGGCTTTCTTCTAACTTGCTTGTACCAAACGTTTCAACGCTGATAGATGTAGGCTCTGCAACACCGATTGCGTAAGAAACTTGTAATTCACATTTATCAGCAAGGCCAGCCGCAACTACGTTTTTAGCAACGTAACGTGCAGCGTATGCAGCTGAGCGGTCAACTTTTGATGGATCTTTACCAGAGAAAGCACCACCACCGTGACGAGCCATACCACCGTATGTATCAACGATGATTTTACGACCTGTTAAACCACAATCGCCCATTGGTCCGCCAATTACAAAGCGACCCGTTGGGTTAATGAAAAATTTAGTCGCGCTTGTAATAAGCTCTGCAGGAAGTACCGGCTTGATGATAGTCTCCATCACCGCTTCTACTAAATCTTTTTGCGAAATGTCTTCGCTGTGCTGAGTAGATAGTACTACTGCATCAATACCTACTGGCTTACCATTTTCGTATGCAAAAGTAACTTGAGATTTTGCATCTGGACGTAACCAGTTAAGCTCGCCGCTTTTACGTACTTGCGCTTGGCGCTGTACTAAACGGTGTGAGTAAGTAATTGGCGCAGGCATTAGTACTTCTGTTTCGTTACATGCGTAACCAAACATAAGACCTTGGTCGCCAGCACCTTGTTCTTCTGGGCTAGTACGGTCAACACCTTGGTTAATGTCAGGAGACTGTTTACCAATAGTGTTTAAAATTGCACATGAATCTGCATCGAAACCCATGTCTGAATGCGTGTAGCCAATTTCACGTACTGTTTTACGTGTAATTTCTTCAATATCAACCCATGCGCTAGTAGTGATTTCACCACCAACCATAACCATACCTGTTTTTACGTAAGTTTCGCACGCAACACGGGCATGAGAGTCTTGCTCTAGGATAGCATCAAGTACCGCATCAGAGATTTGATCGGCGATTTTATCCGGATGACCTTCAGAAACTGATTCAGAAGTAAATAAATGTTTTGCCATTGTAATTCTGCTCACAAATATTGCGCTTCACAAACGTCGGTATTAGCGCTAAAAAATTAAGGGGCGTATTTTATCGAAAACAAAACACCTTGCATAGTGTTTTTACGCCTAGACGTCTAAATAAAATTACTAATAACTTTTTGGTCTTAAAAAATATTCATAATGCCTCACTTTTATAGGGTTTTTAATTGCACACAGCCCCCACAATAAGTAAGAATGGTCGATATAAACAAACCCAAGTTACTTGGGTGCATAAACAAACACATAAATACCCGCGCAAATACACATAAAGGTAGGAGAATTCATGCCATCTCGCAAAGAACTTGCAAATGCTATTCGCGTCTTGTCAATGGACGCAGTACAAAAGGCCAAATCTGGTCACCCTGGAGCCCCTATGGGCATGGCTGATATCGCAGAAGTATTATGGCGCGATTATCTAAAACACAACCCAACAAATCCAGAGTGGGCTGACCGTGACAGATTTATTCTTTCAAACGGCCACGGTTCAATGCTTATCTATTCTCTATTGCATCTAAGTGGTTACGACTTACCACTGGACGAAATTAAAAACTTCCGTCAAATGCATTCTAAAACACCAGGTCATCCAGAATATGGTTACGCACCAGGAATCGAAACTACTACGGGTCCATTAGGTCAAGGGATCACAAATGCCGTAGGTATGGCAATTGCCGAAAAAGCACTTGCTGCACAGTTTAACCGCGAAGGTCACGATATTGTTGATCACTTTACCTATGCATTTATGGGCGATGGCTGCCTTATGGAAGGTATTTCTCATGAAGCTGGTTCACTTGCAGGCACATTAGGTCTGGGTAAACTTGTTGCATTTTGGGATGACAACGGCATTTCAATCGATGGTGAAGTAGAAGGTTGGTTTACAGATGACACGCCAGCTCGCTTTAAAGCATACGGTTGGCATGTAATTAGTGGTGTTGATGGCCACGACAGCGATGCTATAAGTGCTGCAATTGCAGAAGCTAAAAGTGTTACCGATAAACCATCACTAATTTGTTGTAAAACAATTATTGGTTACGGCTCACCTAATAAATCTGGTAGCCACGATTGTCACGGTGCACCACTAGGTGATGACGAAATTAAAGCGTCTCGCGAATTCTTAGGTTGGACTGGCGATGCGTTCGAAATTCCTGATGATATTTACGCACAATGGGATAGCAAAGAAAAAGGTCAGCAGCTTGAATCAAGCTGGGACGAAAAATTTGCAGCATACGCAAAAGCATACCCAGAGCTTGCAGCTGAATATAAGCGTCGTATTAATAACGAACTGCCTGGCGATTGGGCTGAAAAATCTCAAGCGTACATTGAGCAATTACAAGCAAACCCTGCAAACCCAGCGTCTCGTAAAGCATCGCAAAATGCATTAAACGCATTTGGTCCGTTATTACCAGAATTTATGGGTGGCTCAGCCGATTTAGCAGGCTCAAACTTAACAATTTGGGATGGCTCTAAAGGTTTAACACACGACGATGCAAGCGGTAACTACATTTACTACGGTGTACGTGAGTTTGGTATGTCGGCAATTATGAATGGTATTGCCCTTCATAAAGGCTTTATTCCTTACGGTGCTACGTTCTTAATGTTTGTTGAATATGCAAAAAATGCCGTACGTATGGCTGCATTAATGAAGCAACCAAGCATTTTTGTATACACGCACGATTCAATCGGTTTAGGTGAAGATGGTCCAACTCACCAACCAGTAGAGCAAATTGCAAGCATGCGTTTAACGCCTAACTTATACAACTGGCGCCCATGTGACCAAGTTGAGTCGGCAATTGCATGGCAACAAGCTATTGAGCGTAAAGACGGTCCTACATCGTTAATTTTTACTCGCCAAGGTCTTGAGCAACAAGCGCGTGACGCACAGCAATTAGCAGACGTTAAAAAGGGTGGTTACATCCTTAGCTGTGACGGCAATCCTGAAATTATTTTAATTGCAACGGGTTCTGAAGTGCAACTAGCACAAGATTCAGCAACTGAGCTACGCAGCCAAGGTAAAAAGGTACGTGTTGTATCTATGCCATGTACTGATGCCTTTGAAGATCAAAGCGCAGCATACAAAGAAAGCGTATTACCGGCATCTGTTACACGCCGCGTAGCAGTAGAAGCAGGTATTGCTGACTACTGGTACAAGTACGTAGGTCTAAATGGCGCAGTAGTAGGTATGACTACCTTTGGTGAGTCGGCGCCTGCTGGTGAGCTGTTTGAGCACTTTGGTTTTACTGTGGCAAACATTGTAAGCAAAGCAAACGAGCTTTTTTAATCGCTTTGATTAAATAAAGTAAGTAATTGAAAAACCCGCACATGTTGCGGGTTTTTTTATGCCCTTACATGAAGCAACTTCACCTTGAACAATGCTGCTTTCCTTGCAAGAAAGTAAGCTATCAGGCAAGGTAGTGCGATAAAATTTATAAATAAAAATCTTAAATTAATAGCAGGAGCTAAAAATGCCAAAGTTCGATAACGTAAGTGTAGTAAAAAAAGCCAATGTATATTTTGACGGAAAAGTGTCGAGCCGTACCGTTATTTTAGGTGATGGAGAAGCGAAAACGTTAGGCTTTATGCAACCAGGTGAGTTTGTTTTTGATACAAACCAAAAAGAATGCATGGAGCTTTTAGCTGGCCAATGGGATATTTTATTACCAGGGGCAAGTGAGTGGAAAACATTTAACGCAGGTGAATCGTTTAATGTTGATGCAAATGTAAGCTTTAAAGTAAAAGTATCTGATTTTGCTGACTACTGTTGTTCGTACACAGATTAATCAATACAGCTAGACGTCTGAAAGCCCATGCACTATGGGCTTTGCATAAACTTTGCACAACGCATGATTTAAATCACCAAAAACCGCAAATAAACCTCAAATATCTCTCTTTTTTCCTTGTGTTAATCTAAATAGCCCCCAATACTATTTATGAGGTAACAAATAAAAGGATACCCTATGAAAATTAATCTTTCTGGTCACCATGTTGAAGTTACTGACTCTATTAGAGAGCACATCAACGAAAAATTTTCAAAAATCGAGAGCCACTTTCCATCGCTTATTGCACTCGATATTATTTTGTCTAAAGAGCATCATAAAATCCAAGCTGAAATTAGCACTAATTACGAAGGCACGCGCATATCGGTAAAAGGGGAAAACGAAGTTATGTACCCTGCCATTGCAAGCGCAGCTAAAAAACTCGATGCGGCACTAAAACATCGAAAAGGGCAGATAAAAGCAAACTTACACGAAAAGCCTGTTAGCACTACACCTGAAATCGCACACGAGATCATCCAAGAGATGGATCTTAAATAAAATTTAGTCACAAAGTATTGTAAAAAAGAGCCGTATGGCTCTTTTTTATTGCCTGTAATTTAGGTAAGTTATGCGTTCTTGCAGTTTATTAATCAAAAAAATTAATAAAAGCAGCGTATAACACACATATTTTGAGAAATTAATGCACACAACAAAAGCAGTATGGAAGTCTCGACTAGGTGCGCTTGGACCTGGAATACTCATGGCAACAGCCGCTATTGGCGGTTCTCACTTAGTTGCCTCTACGCAAGCTGGGGCAATATTTGGCTGGCAACTATTTTGGCTAATACTGGTTGTTAATGTTTTAAAGTACCCGTTTTTTCGCTTTGGTATGGAATACACACTCGCGACTAAAAATAGCCTAGTGGAGGGCTATAAAAGTAAAGGCCCGTTTTATTTTTACAGTTTTATCGGTTTAAACATTGTAGCCGCCGTAGTTAATACCGCTGGCGTATTACTACTTACTGCAAGCTTACTGCATTACGCGTTGCCCGTAGTGATAGAAGTAACACTGCTATGTTGGATATTATTAGGAGTGTGCTTAGCCATATTATTGTTAGGGCACTTTAAAGCGCTCGACAGTGTGGCCAAAGGCATAATGGGGTTATTAACGCTGGCTACCGTTATTGCGTTAGTTATCGCGTTTAGTAATGGCCCAATGGCGCCTGCTGACTATGTTGGCCCATCACCTTACGAGCTGGCTATGCTGAGCTTTATGGTGGCTTTAATGGGTTGGATGCCAGCCCCTATCGAAATATCTGCATTAAGTTCTTTATGGCTAAAAGAAAAACAAGCGCAGCAAACAGTTTCTAAAAGCCAAGGCTTGTTCGATTTTAACGTAGGTTACTGGCTTACAGCTGGCTTAGCCTTGGTATTTTTTAGCTTAGGTGTATTAGTGCAGTACGGGCAAACCAGTAGTATAGAACTCGGCGGTGTCGCGTTTGCCAAGCAGCTTATTGATATGTACGCATTAACAATAGGCGAGTGGGCAAGGCCGCTTGTATCAGCAATCGCCTTTTTATGTATGTTTGGCACTACACTTACCGTGCTAGATGGCTACGCCCGCACGCTTAACGAATCTCATAAACTACTTGGCTTTAAGCAATCAAAACACAGCCTAAATATTTGGCTTGTACTGCAAGCACTAGCTGGCATGGCCGTTATTTTATTCTTTAAATCAGCCCTTGGTCCAATGCTTACGTTTGCAATGACACTTTCGTTTGTTACCACCCCCGTTTTTGCATGGCTTAACTTTAGCCTTGTGCGCTCAGAGCCTGCTATAAAGCACAGCGTGCTATTACGTAGTTTAACGTGGTTAGGTTTAGTGTATTTAGTAGGCTTTGCTGTTGCGTTTGTAGTATGGAAACTAGCAGCCTAAATAGAGCCACTTACTTTAGGGTTTTCATTAAAGCCCTAAAGCATTAAATTCTAGGATTAAACGAGGTATAAATGGATATTAGAATAGGTGAGCTTTCAAACCCACACGTTATAAAACTACTACATGCGCATCATAACGATATGCTAAAGCACTCACCTGTTGAGAGCGTACATGCACTTGATGTGAGCAAACTCACTCAGCCCGATATAATCTTTTATAGCTTATGGATTGATAATAATTTAGCGGGTGTTGGCGCGTTAAAAGCGCTCGATGCCACTCATGGCGAAATTAAATCAATGCGCACCTCAAGCAACTATTTACGCCAAGGCATCGCTGCTAAATTGCTCACACATATTATTGAGCAAGCAACTTTGCGAGGTTACAAAAAGTTAAGCTTAGAGACCGGCACGGCAAAGGCATTTTTGCCCGCACAAAAGCTTTACACTCAATTTGGTTTTAAAGAGTGCGAACCGTTTGGTGATTATGAGTTAGATCCGTACAGCTTGTTTATGAGTAAAGGGCTTCAAAAGTGAGTAGGGGATGTTATGGAATATAAGGTTGAATATTCAGCTCCAGCACTGGATGAATTTACTAATTTACGCGCACAAGCAAAGTGGCAAAACCCTGACGATAAAACATTAAAAGCAAGCATTGAAAACTCACTTTTTTGGGTTGCCGTATACGATACTGATAAGTTAATAGGCACTGGTAGAGTAATCGGTGATGGCGCAATGTATTTTTATATTCAAGATGTAATTGTTGCGCCAAGTTATCAAAAACAAGGCATAGGTCATTTAGTTATGACCCACATTGAAAACTATCTAAACAACACCTGCTCTAATGGCGCTACTATAGGTTTATTAAGTGCTCACGGTAAAGAAAGCTTTTATACACAATATGGTTATGTAAAGCGTGATGGAGATGTTTTAGGATTAGGAATGTGTAAGTTTATTAGCAAGTAATAATAAATATTGCTGCATGATATCAAGATTATTAAGATAGCTTTCAAAGGTATTGCGCAATGAGCAAACGTGATTTATTTTCAGAATTAACGACAGCACTTGTGGACGCTAAAGCACATTCACAAGGAAAGCTTACGTTACGCACTTATTCAGTAAATGATATTAACGATCTTGTTGTCTCCCCTGATGAAGTAGTGAATATTCGAGAAACATCCAGAATACATAAGCAAGAACGCTCGAAAATTGGGAACAAGGACGCAGCGCACCAAATGGGCAAGCGATAACATTGCTAAAGCTTGTACAGCGTCATCCTGAAGTGTTAAATCACATAGCTGAGTTGTGAGTTTTATCAAGTTCATCTATGTAAAAGGGTGATTTAGATATACTCAGGTTTATTTTAAAAGGCAAAAAAGAGACTATCTCATAACTTTATAGTTTGTTTATGAGTAAGATGCTTTAAAGTTTTAGCTGTTAGGATTAATTTAAATTAAAGGAATAGGTTATGGCAATTAAACATGTATTTATTGACTCATGTGCTTATCGGAATTTAGGTTTTGATACTTTTTCAAATCAAGCTTTTAAACAATTAAAAAAGTATTGTGAGATGAGTCACTGCCAACTTTATATAACAAGTATCATCACCAAAGAGGTTGAGGGTATCCTTGAAGTAATGGAAAATGATGCCTTGAATCTTATAGGTAAACTTAAAGGAAAAACTAAGTTACTTAGCCCATCAATAGATGAACAATATGAGATGCTAAAAAGTAATATTGAAGGCAAGTACTCTGAATATTTTACTAACTTTCTAACGACAGTAAATTGTATTGAAGTTCCAATTACAAATATTGATGAAACTGAATTACTGGATATGTATTTCTTACAAAAACCTCCATTTAAAGGGAAGTCTGGAAACAAGTCTAAAAGTGAATTTCCTGATGCTATTAATATTTTAGCTTTAAAAGAATATATGAACCAGCGTGATTCAATTGTAGAAGAGTGGCATTTAGTATCACATGATAGTGATTTTGGCTCTTTAGAATATTCTGAAAAAGAGATTTTTACCTATAAAACGCTTAAAGATTTAATGACCGCTATTAATAAAGAAAATGACTCAAAGGTCGGTCAAGTTATAGAGTTTTTAAAAGGTAATGTGACTAAAAATAAATTGATAACATATGTTGAAAACTTTTTTGAAGATGTATGCGAAAACAGTTTGAACTTATTAGAAATTCAAGAGTGGAATAGAGGTATTCTTGATCTTGAAATGCACTCAGCAAATATAGAGGTTATAAATATTGCCGTTATTGAGAAAGATTTAGATGAGCCAATAGCTGTAATTGAATATGAAGTAGTATTGACTTTGGATGCTGGCTTCGAATATATGAGGAGAGACTGTCAGACAACTCTAGTTTTAGAACAGGTAGTGCAGCTCGATTGTTATGTTGACTACTATGAAGTATCAAATAGAAATATTGAATACTCTTTAAAAAATATAGTTCATAAATTTTATAATTAAAAAACTGGAGTCGATATTTAAGCTTTAGCTACCTTAATTAGAGTATTTTTAAATAACTAAACCAAAATAGTTATTAATATATTTAGGTAGCTAGATAAATTAATATTTTAACTCAGCTCTTTTATCGCTCTACTTATTCCATCTAAGCTCAGCGCATACATGCGGTTGTTCATTAACTCTTTTATAAAGCCAATTGATTGATAGTACGGCCAGTGTTCAACGGGTTGTGGGTTGAGCCAGGCGACTTTATCAAAGTGGTTTGTTATACGTTGCAACCATGCACTGCCGGGCTCTTCATTGTAGTGTTCTACCGAGCCGCCCGCATAAGCTATTTCGTAAGGGCCCATAGTGGCATCGCCGACAAATATGACTTTGTAGTCGCTGGTAAATTTATTAATCAGCGTCATGGTGTCAATCACGTTTGAATGGCGGCGTGTGTTGTCTTGCCAAACGTGCTCGTATAAACAGTTATGAAAGTAGTAAAACTCTAGGTGTTTAAATTCGCTGTGGGCGGCGCTAAATAGCTCTTCGCAGGTGTGGATGTAGTCATCCATTGAGCCGCCAATATCAAACAGCATCAATACTTTTACTGCATTGTGGCGTTCGGGTGCCATTTTTACATCAAGCATGCCGCCTTGTTTTGCAGTCGCGCGAATAGTCTCGTTTAAATCAAGCGTGTCGCTTGCGCCTGTGCGGGCAAACTTACGTAACTTTTTAAGGGCGAGTTTAACTGTGCGCGAACTAATTTCTCTGTCGGTGTCGAGGTTTTTGTATTCTCGTTTATCCCACACTTTTACTGCTTGGCGGTTACGATTGCCGTCTTGCCCTATACGCACACCTTCTGGGTTATAGCCGTATGCACCAAAAGGTGATGTGCCGCCAGTACCTACCCATTTATTACCGCCAGCGTGGCGTTTTTGTTGCTCTTCTAAACGCTCTTTTAGGGTTTTCATAAGCTCATCGAGCCCGCCCATAGCTTTAAGTTGGGCTTTTTCTTCATCGCTTAGGTTTTTTTCAAACTCTTTACGTAGCCAGTCTTCAGGTAAGTTGTGCTGTTGCTTTAAACTCTCGAGCAAATCAAGATCGGCAATACCGCTAAAGTAGTCGCTAAAGGCTTTATCGAATCGATCAAAATGCGTTTCATCTTTTACCATGATGGTGCGCGCTAGATGGTAAAAGGCGTCTACGTCGGCAAATATAACGCCTTTTTTTAAGGCGTTAGTTAAATCGAGTAACTCGCGCAGGCTCACCGGTAAGCGGTATTTGCGTAATTTGAAAAAAAACTGTACTAACATGTTTGGGCCTGTTTATCTTTCGAGGTTAAATTTGCAGCAGTGTGTTTGGTATTTAGGCAAGGCAGAGCCCATGTAGTGTGGTTATTCCCCATAAATAGGCGATAACACAGCATAAATACCAAACACGCGCTGCCTGAAGGTTCGTCCTAGGGACGATTAACTCTTTGTTGCTCGGCTTTTACTTAGCCCACTAGGTTACAAACCTCGCGCCACGATTAAATCGTCCCTAGTTAGAACAAATTTTAATCCTGAAAGGTCAACAGGCCCTAGCGGCTCATAAACGCGAGCTTTTCGATTAGGCTTATATCTTGCTCATTTTTAAGTAATGCGCCAAACATTGGCATTAAACCGCCTTTTTTAGCTTTGTCGTGCAGTGTTTTAGCGTCTATGTCTTCAGCCATTAAAAGCTTTAACCAGTCGAGTAATTCGCTGGTGGAAGGTTTCTTTTTAAGGCCGTTTGCTTCGCGCAGGTTAAAAAACACTTCAAGTGCTTGGCGTACTAAATCCTGTTTAACGTTAGGGTAGTGCACGTCAATAATTTGCTGCATTTCGTCGCTGCTAGGAAAATCAATGTAATGAAAAAAGCAGCGGCGTAAAAATGCGTCCGGTAATTCTTTTTCGTTATTTGATGTGATGATTACAATAGGGCGCTCTTTTGCGACAATGCGCTCGTTAGTCTCATAAACATGAAACTCCATTTTATCGAGTTCAAGTAGTAAGTCGTTTGGGAACTCTATGTCGGCTTTGTCTATTTCATCAATTAAAAGCACTGGGCGTTTGCCGTTAAGCTCTGCATACGTAAATGCCTGCCAAAGCTTACCTTTAACGATGTAGTTGCCAATATTGTGTACACGCTCGTCACCTAGTTGGCTGTCGCGCAGGCGCGAAACCGCGTCGTACTCGTATAAACCTTGCTGCGCTTTAGTAGTCGATTTTATATGCCACTGAATAAGCGTGGTATCTAAGCTTTTAGCCAACTCCTCAGCCAGCATGGTTTTACCTGTGCCAGGTTCGCCTTTAATTAAAAGTGGTTTTTCGAGCATAATGGCAGCATTTACAGCTTGTTTAAGTGCGCTACTCGCTATGTAATTGTCAGTTGAATTAAATTGCACGGTGTACCCTTGTCTGGTCTGAGCAGTAAGTTATTTTGTTATAATGCCATAGTTAAGCAGCAGGTCCAATATAAGCAAAACGCTGTATGACCTCACCTTCTTTTTCAACAGTTTCTAAAAACATACTAAGTGGGCGCGCCCATATACCAAATTCACCATAAAGTGCTTGGTAAATCACAAGCTGTTCCTCGGTTTCGCTATGGGTGGCAACATGAATAACTTTATATTGCGGGCCTTTGTAGTGTTGGTATATGCCTGGTTTTAGGGAAAGTGGTTTTATTGCTGTAGTCATGTTTTGATCTCTTGTATAATTTGGCTTTGCACTTTTAATGTTAACTAATTTGCCAATACTATGAACTATATTTCTTTAGATGATTACAAAAAGGCGTGGGTTTTTCGCCACAAAGATTTACCTGTATCTGATGAAGACGCAGCAAAAATAAAGCCTATGAGCGACGAGCGCGCAGCCGTACTTTGGACAACCATGGTGAGCCGTGAGTTTGATCACCCTGATTTTTTTGAAGACTCCGATTGGTGTGGTCAAGAAAAAAGCTTTAGCCAAGAAGTAGATTGGCAAGATGCGTGGGAAAATGGCGATGCGCAACCACCAGAAGCAATCTTAACGTTTTTAGATTGGGAAGCTAACACCACGGTTTATTTTTGTATGGCACGCGACAATATTATCGAAACGACGTTTGATGTATTTAAACGCAATTGGCAAAACTTTATGTTTTTAGCTGATGGCAGTTTATTGATTGGTAAAAAGCGTAATACGGTTGTGCAATTTTTAGAATCAGGTAAAGCAAAATTAGGTGAAAAGCCAAGCGCTTAAAATAGTGCGCTGCGCTTAAAAAATATTCAATACTGTGTTATAAAACATTTACCTGGATATTTTTGAGTACAGCTTTTGGTCGCTAAAAATCAGTCACTTGGTGCTCAACAGCAAGTTGAAATTTGGCAAACTGATGCACAAAAAGTGTTGTATGCACAATTGTGCAATGCGTTTTATCAGCGTGAGGTTCAGCGATTAGTTGCAGAGCCTAATGCCGATAAACTGCGCCGCCAGTTAAAAAGCCTACCTTATTATATTGAGCGAGCGGCAACGTTAGTTGCCAATGGTGACACGCCTTTTACGCTTGATGCACAAAATGGTACGTGGCTTGAAAAGCAAAAACCGACCCCACCCGATGTGAATGTTCAAGCTAATGAACTTTTTTATCAAACGTATGCCAAAGTGGGGCTTATAGTGCCCGTTATATTGCATGGCTACGATCAGGTGCGTCTTAGAATAGACAGTATCGATCAGTTAGGCGAAAATAAGCTGCATTGTAACGAGCTTGGATGGTTTGATTTTTTAGGAAATGGACTAGAGCAGCAAAATGCTCAGCTAATAAAGCCAAGTAAAGTGAGTTTAACCGCTGCATGTTGCGGGCATCAGTGGCAATTTTCGAAGCGTTGTATGCCGCGTGTTTTATCACTACGCGAAATGCTTTTAGCGGGTAGTATTAATTGGCGCAATTTAAAGCGCCCCTTAGCGTATTAAAGTTAAGGTATTTGGAATTTAAAATAAGGAGTGTTAAATGCGTATTTTTCAAGTTGGCTTACTGTGCTTAGCACTGTTTGTACAATACAGGTTATGGTTTGGTCATAATGGTTTACAAGACTACACACGACTAAAAGGTGCAGTAACGTCGCATCATCAAACCAACGAAAAACTCATTAAACGTAATAAAGTACTTAAAGCAGATATTGAAGACTTAAAGCTTGGCCAAGAAGGCATTGAAGAGCGTGCACGCAACGAATTGGGAATGATTAAACCGGACGAAACATTTATTCGTGTTTTACCGGGCAAACAATATGACAAATAAACAGACTATTGCAGCAATTGTACCTGCTGCGGGTGTTGGCAGTAGAATGCAGCACAATGCGCCTAAGCAATATATACAATTAGCCGGTAAAACCATTTTAGAACACACCTTAGCTAAACTTTCTCAATTACCTCAATTACGCACTATTGTTGTTGCCCTTAGCGACAGCGACCCCTATTTTGACGAACTCCCACTGCTTGATAATCGCATTGTGCGAGCCAGTGGCGGAAAAGAGCGAGCCGACTCGGTGCTCAATAGCTTGCTTTTTTTAGCGCCTAACCCACCAACATGGGTATTGGTGCATGATGCTGCTCGTCCATTAGTTAATATCAGTGATATAGAACGTTTAATTGATGAATGCATTAACGCTGATGAAGGCGGTATTTTAGCTAGCAAAGTAAAAGACACTATAAAACGCGGCCACACTCATGCCCTACAAACTGTGCCGCGAGATGATTTATGGCAAGCACTTACCCCGCAGTTTTTTAAATATGACGAGCTTAAAAATGCACTGCAAAACGCATTAGCAAGTGGGGCTACTATTACCGATGAAGCCAGTGCAATTGAGTGGGCGGGTAAACCGGTTAAGCTTGTAGCAGGTCGTAGCGATAATATTAAAATAACCACGCCAGAGGATTTAGATCTGGCTGGGTTTTTATTACATAAACAACAAAACGAGAGTGGATTATGATACGAATTGGCCATGGTTTTGACGTACATAAATTTGGTGGCGAAGGCCCGTTAACTATTTGTGGTGAAAAAATTGATTACCCACAGGGCTTTTTAGCGCACTCAGATGGTGATGTTGCTATTCATGCATTATGCGATGCTATTTTAGGCTCACTTGCAATGGGTGATATTGGTAAGCACTTTCCCGATACGGCAAGCGAGTATGAAAATATCGATAGCCGTATTTTACTTCGCCATGTGGTGGGCTTAGCTAAAGAACAAGGTTATGTACTTGGTAATGGCGATGTGACTATTGTTGCTCAGGCACCAAAAATGTTGCCACATATTCAAGCTATGCGCGCTAATTTAGCCAGCGATTTAAATTGCGACCTTAGCCAAATTAACGTTAAAGCCACTACTACCGAAAAGCTAGGCTTTGAAGGGCGCAAAGAAGGTATTTCGAGCCATGCGGTGGTTATTATGAGTAAAGAGCTTGCGAGTACAAAAAACGCATGAGCGATTTAAATTATTTATACGGTGCACCGCTTTCTAAAGCTGATTTTAAAACCACAGCTGAAGACTTTATGGTTGATGAAGACTTAGGTATAGAATTTACCGGCAGTGGCGAACACGTGTGTTTGCAGGTGGTTAAAAAAGGCGAAAACACGCAATACGTTGCAAAGCTAATTGCACAGCGTGCGGGTGTTTCACCGCGAGACGTAAGCTATGCAGGCATGAAAGATCGCCACGGCGTGTGCTCACAGTGGTTTAGTGTAAAAGTACCAATTAAAAAGCCTATCGATTTTAGTGATTTAAATAGTGAGAGTATTTTTATTGTGTCGCAACAGCGCCACGACCGTAAGTTACGTACGGGCTGCCACAAAGGTAATAAATTTACTATTACGCTTCGTAACGTAACCAACCCTCTTGATATTTTATGTCGTATTAACGCAGTACGCGCAGGTGTGCCTAATTACTTTGGCGAACAGCGCTTTGGGCATGGCGGTCATAACTTAGTTATGGCTGAAAAAATGTTTGCCGGTGAGCGTATTCGCGATAAAAAGTTGCGCGGTATTATTATTTCAGCAGCACGATCGCATGTATTTAATCAGTTAGTGAGCTTACGTGTAAAAGAGCATGGTTTAGCTAAAACAATGCACCGTGAAGTATTTATGCTCAGCGGCAGCAATGCATTTTTTGAAGATGCAATTAATGACGAAAACATAGAGCGATTAGCTACCGGCGATATTATGATGTCGGCACCTATGGTGGGAAAAAGCGAAAAAGGCTTAACCGAACAAGAAAAAATATGGCTTGCACCTTTCCAAACATGGTGTGATGGTTTAGGTGAGTTAGGCCTTAAAAATGAGCGCCGAATGCTGCGCTTAATTCCACAAAACTTAACCGTTGAAACACTTGATGAAACCACACTAAAACTAAGCTTTGGTTTGCCAAAAGGGTGTTTTGCAACTGCATTATTACGTGAGCTGGTGGATTACACTGATGCTAGCCCTCGAGAGCGCAAAGAAAAGGATAATGGCATAAATGAAAATACTGTTAAGTAACGATGATGGCGTAAATGCCAAAGGCATTGCGGTTTTATATCAGGCGCTTATACAAATTGCAGATGTAACCCTTGTTGCACCTGATCGCAACTGTAGTGGTGCAAGTAATTCTTTAACACTTATGAACCCGCTACGAGCGACGACACTCGAAAATGGTTTTATGTCAGTTAATGGCACACCTACTGATTGTGTACATTTAGGTGTAAATCAGTTAGCTGATGAAAAGCCAGATCTAGTTGTTGCTGGTATTAACCATGGTGCCAATTTGGGTGATGACACGCTTTATTCCGGTACTGTTGCCGCTGCAACTGAAGGTCGCCATTTAGGTCTGCCTGCAATTGCGGTATCGCTTTGCTCACATAATGGCGATCATTTTGAAACAGCCGCTGCTGTTACCGTAAATATTATTAAAGGCTTGGCTTCGCATCCGCTTCCAAAAGATCAAATAATAAATATTAATGTGCCAGATATTCCATTAAGTGAATTAAAAGGGGTGCAAGTAACACGTTTAGGCGCTCGTCATAAAGCCGAAACTATGACTAAACAAACCGATCCTTGGGGTCGTGATATTTATTGGTACGGATCGCTTGGCACCGAAAGCGATGCTGGTGAAGGCACCGACTTTTACGCAATCAATAATGGCTATGCCTCAGTTACGCCACTGAGCGTTGATATGACAGCTAAAGATAGCTTAAAGGCAGTAGGAGAGTGGTTAGCCGATTTGGAGATTAATCGTGCTCGCTAATTATACCCGCAGTGCTAAAGCGCTTTCTGACTTACTAAAGCGTGAAGGTGTTGAAGATACGCAAGTACTTAGTGCTATAGCTGATATTCCGCGCCATATTTTTATAGATGATGTGCTAAAACACAAAGCCTATGAAAATACAGCGCTCCCTATTGGGCAAGGGCAAACAATTTCTCAGCCTTACATAGTAGCGCGCATGACAGAGCTACTTCGTTTAGCTGGTGTGCGCAATAAAGTGCTAGAAATAGGTACGGGATCTGGGTATCAAACTGCAATATTGGCCAAAACGTTTACAAAGGTTTACTCGGTAGAGCGTATTAAAACACTTCAGTGGCAGGCAAAAAGACGTTTGCAGCAACTCGATTTATATAATGTAACCATGAAGCATGGCGATGGTTGGCAAGGCTGGCAATCACAAGCGCCGTTTGATGGTATTATAGTGACTGCTGCGGCCTCTAAAGTTCCGCAAGACTTACTTGCTCAGTTGGCCGATGGTGGCGTGTTATTAGCCCCAATTGGTGAGAGCGATCAAAAATTAGTAATGGTTATCCGCAAAGGCGATAATTATAAAGAGCATGTTATTGCTCCCGTTAGATTTGTGCCGTTAGTACCTGGCGATATTGAATAGGAATTCATTTTGAAGTTGTTTACCAAGTTATACGATATGGCCCTAGTGTGGGCAAAACACCGTCATGCGGAACGTTACTTAGCTGCTATGAGCTTTGCAGAATCAGTTTTTTTCCCGATACCACCCGATGTAATGCTTGCACCTATGTCGCTTGCGCAACCAAACAAAGCATGGCGATTTGCAAGCTTTGCCACAATAGCATCGGTTATTGGTGGAGTGGTTGGTTACTTACTTGGTTTTTGGCTATTTGAACCCGTTGTAGAGCCATTGATTGCACAAATGCACTGGCAAGAAAAGTTTGATATAGCACTAAACTGGTTTAAGGATTACGGTGTTTGGGTTGTGTTTTTAGCCGGTTTTTCGCCTATACCATATAAAGTATTTACGATTGGCGCAGGTGTTTTACAAATGGCATTTTTGCCATTTTTAATAGCATCAGCCATTGGGCGCGGTGCGCGATTCTTTTTAGTTTCAGCCTTAATGAAGTGGGGCGGAGCTCAAATGGAGCGAAAATTACGTCAGTATATTGAAATACTTGGTTGGGGATTAGTGGTATTAATTGCGCTAGCTTACTTTTTATTGCGTTAAGCGTTAAAAATATCAATTTTCTAATTTAGGGGAAAAATACAATGAATAAACAGTGTTTACTGTATGTAACTATATTTATTAGTATTTTTCTCTTTGGTTGCTCTTCTCGCCATGTTCCTGCACCTGTTAGTAGCTTAAATAATAATGTTAATGATTTAGGTCATACTGTTAACATTAATGGGGTTAGCTATAAAGTACAAAAAGGAGATACGCTCTACTCTATTGCCTTTAGTGCTGGGCAAGACTTTAGGGAGTTGGCAAAAAACAATTCAATTCCATCACCTTACACAATTTTCCCTGGGCAAAACATCTCCTTACTCACTAAGCCCGAAAAAACAAAAAGGGATGGAAATTATACGAATTCGAGTAAAAAGTCTATAAAAAAATTACAAAAAAATAACAAAATTTTAAAGAAAGAGCTTGATCCCCCAAAACAACGAGAGTATGTTCAGAAACAAGCCAGTAACAAAATTAGTAATACTAAACGTTTGTCGAGCAGTAAAGTTAAGTGGTTTTGGCCTGCACAGGGCAAAATTACCAAACGCTTTTCTAATAAGGAAAACGGTTATAAAGGTTTACAGATTACTAATCGCAAAGGGGCTTCAGTCTTAGCTGCGGCACAAGGAACAGTGGTATACGCGGGTAACGCCCTTCGAGGTTATGGTAGTTTAATCATATTGAAACATAATGATGATTACCTAAGTGCTTATGCACATAACTCGAAATTACTTGTTAAAGAAAAGCAGAAAGTTAAGGCAGGACAAAAAATAGCAGAAATTGGTAATTCAGAATCTCCGGTCACCGCGCTTCGCTTTGAAATCCGCTACCGAGGGCAAGCTGTCAATCCTGCTAAATACCTACCCTAATTTTTAGGTATTGATAATTGCTCGGGAGAAGGCTTATGGCTAGCGCAGCAAAACTTGACAAACATACTACGACTGACGAAAAGTTCGATGACATCGATGTTGATGAAAGCACAGCTCTACTAGATAAAGTAGACGACGATGAAATCTTTGCTAAAGAAGAAGTAACTAAAAATCTTGACGCAACTCAACTTTATTTAGGCGAAATTGGTTTTTCTCCTTTGCTTAGTGCTGAAGAAGAAGTGTTTTTTTCTCGCAAATCACTTCGAGGGTGTGAAGCCTCACGTAAACGTATGATTGAAAGTAACTTACGTTTGGTTGTTAAAATAGCACGTCGTTACAATAATCGCGGCCTTGCTCTACTTGATTTAATTGAAGAGGGTAACTTAGGCTTAATTCGCGCAGTTGAAAAATTTGACCCTGAGCGTGGATTTAGATTCTCTACTTACGCTACATGGTGGATACGTCAAACAATTGAACGTGCCATTATGAACCAAACGCGTACCATTCGCTTACCTATTCATGTAGTTAAAGAGCTTAATGTTTATTTACGTACAGCGCGTGAGTTAACTCAAAAGCTTGACCATGAGCCAACAGCTGACGAAATTGCAGCTTGCCTAGATAGACCCGTTGAAGACGTTACTAAAATGCTACGTTTAAACGAAAGAATTGCATCAGTAGACATGCCTATTGGTGGCGAAAACGACAGTGTACTACTTGATATCATTCCTGATGAAAAAAGTGCTGGTCCTGAAGGCGAAGTACAAAATAATGATATTAATAAACATATTGTTGATTGGTTAGGTGAATTAAACCCTAAACAACGCGAAGTGCTAGCACGTCGATTTGGACTGCTTGGCTATGAGCCATCTACACTTGAAGATGTAGGTCGTGAAATAGGCTTAACACGTGAGCGAGTAAGACAAATTCAGGTAGAGGCATTACGTCGTCTAAAAGACATTTTGCAACAAGAAGGTTTAAGTACAGATAGCTTGTTTAATCAGTTTTCGTAACTAGTTAAATAGTTTAAGAGACTATGTGTGTTAAAAAGCCGAAGAGTTTATTCTTCGGCTTTTTTTATGCTTGTAAATTAGGTGATATAAATTACAGCAATGCTTTTAGTTTATATAACAAATCGTGCGCTTGGCGTGGCGATAAATTATCAGGGTCGATTGCGCTTAACTGCTCTTCAACTTCAGAAGGTGTACTTTGTGCAATTTCGTTATTAAAAGTAAAGGCTTGTTGCTCTGTATTTGGTGCAGTAACGCTTTGATGATTTTCAAGCAACTTAAGTTTTTGCTTTGCTTGTGCAATCACAGCTTTTGGCACACCTGCAAGAGCTGCTACTTGTAAACCAAAGCTTTTGCTTGCTGCACCGTCGAGAACTGTATGCATAAACGCAATCGTGTCATTATGCTCTATTGCATCAAGGTGTACGTTTACAAGGCCCGTAGTTTGCTCAGCAAGTTCTGTTAATTCAAAGTAGTGCGTAGCAAACAATGTTTTAGCAGATATTTTTGATGCTAAATGATCGGCTGTTGCATACGCAAGAGAGAGTCCATCGTAAGTACTTGTACCGCGACCAATCTCATCCATTAATACTAAAGACTGCGCAGTTGCATTATTTAAAATCGTTGCTGTTTCGGTCATTTCTACCATGAAGGTTGAACGCCCTGATGCTAAATCATCGCTTGCACCAATACGTGTAAATATGCGGTCGATATTACCAATTTTAGCGCTGTCAGCGGGTACATAACTGCCAATGTGAGCCATTAAAACAATAAGTGCCGTTTGGCGCATATAGGTTGATTTACCGCCCATGTTTGGACCGGTAATAATTAGCATTTTACGTTGGCTGTTTAATTCAACAGGGTTAGCAATAAACGGTTCTTTCATTACTTGTTCAACAACAGGGTGACGACCTTGCTTAATGCTTATATTGTCGTTATCGCACAATTCTGGTTTTGCATAATTGAGTGCGAATGCACGCTCAGCTAAATTGTTTAAAACGTCTAAATCGGCCAATGCTGCTGCCATCATTTGCAACTGCTCAATATGTGGAGCAATAAATCTAAACAGCTCCTCGTATAGTTGTTTTTCAAGCGCGAGAGCTTTTGATTGGCTACCGAGTACTTTATCCTCGTGCTCTTTAAGCTCTGGAATAATGTAGCGTTCGTTATTTTTAAGCGTTTGGCGACGAATGTAGTCGGCTGGCACTAAGTGCGCATTAGCTCTACTTACTTCAATAAAAAAGCCATGTACGCGGTTATAACCAATTTTAAGCGTACTAATGCCCGTACGTTCGCGTTCACGCAGTTCTAATTGCTCAAGTACGTCGGTTGCACCTTTGCTTAAGTTACGCCACTCATCAAGTTCACTATTGTAACCTGGAGCAATAACACCACCGTCACGAATAAGTACCGGTGGGTTTTCTATCACAGCTCGTTCTAATAACGCTTGTAAATCAGGGAGTTCAGGCGAGTGCTTGATGATACCTGCTATACGAGGATCGTTAGCGTCAGCTAACAAAGTATGCAGTGGTGCAAGTGCTTGTAGCGCACTGCGCAGGCGAGTTAAATCACGCGGGCGTGCAGTACATAAAGCTAGGCGTGCAATAACACGCTCTACATCACCAATCTCTTTTAATGATTCGTGTAATTCACCACAAAGCTGCGCATCTAAAATAGCGCTAATTGCATTTAAACGTGAATTTAGCTCGTCTTTATTACGAATTGGTGTATGAATACGGCGCTTAAGTAAGCGAGAACCCATTGGCGTTGCTGTTTTATCAAGTACTTGAGCAAGTGTATTTTCAAACCCGCCCGATAAATTAACAGTTAATTCTAAATTTTTACGGGTAGCGGCATCTAAAATAACAGCGTGTTCGTTGTGCTCAAGCGTAATTGCACGAATATGTGGCAGTGCAATACGTTGTGTATCTTTTACGTATTGCATTAGGCAACCTGCAGCAACAAGCGCGCTATGGGCTTTATCAACACCAAAGCCAACTAAATCTTTAGTACCAAACTGATCGCATAATAAGTGCTGAGCCGTATCTAAGTCGAATTCCCACTCTGGGCGACGGCGAGCACCTTTTATATGTTCAATTAAATGAACGTTTTCAAAGCTTTCGCTATACAGAAGTTCGGCTGGTGATAGGCGCTGAATAGTTGAGCTAAAGGCTTCGTCGGTATTTACCTCGACAATATTAAAACGACCAGAGTTAATGTCTAAATAAGCAATCCCGTATAAGCCTTTTTTACTTTGCCAAACGCTGGTAAGGAGATTGTCTTGTCGTTCTTGTAAAAGCGCTTCATCAGAAATTGTACCGGGTGTAACTATACGCACTACTTTACGATCAACAGGGCCTTTACTGGTTGCAGGGTCTCCCACTTGTTCGCAGATAGCGACTGACTCACCCATTTGGACTAGACGTGCTAAGTAGTTTTCTACCGCATGGTAGGGTACGCCAGCCATAGGAATGGGATCGCCGCCAGCTTTACCACGATGAGTTTGCGAAATATCGAGTAATTGAGCGGCGCGTTTAGCGTCATCAAAAAAAAGTTCGTAAAAATCGCCCATACGATAAAACAATAAAATATCGCGATGCTCTGATTTTATTTTTAGATACTGCTGCATCATAGGGGTTTGTTGTTTTATAGTGTGTGGTGCATAAAGATCAAACGACATGTATTTACCCAAAGGCTGAATATGGAATTACATCAAGAGATTAAAACACTTGCTGCGCAATTAGGCGCTATTTTAACGGATAAATGCTTATGGATCACTACTGCTGAGTCATGTACTGGTGGCGGAGTGAGTTATGCGCTTACCGATACACCTGGAAGCTCAGCTTATATCGACCGTGCATTTGTCACTTATAGTAACCAAGCAAAGCAAGATTTGCTCAATGTTAGTGCTAGTACATTAAATCAATACGGTGCTGTGAGCGAGCAAACAGTCCATGAAATGGCAGTAGGTGCTATTAAAGCAACAAACGCTAATATATCTATAGCTGTATCGGGCATTGCAGGGCCTGGCGGGGCGACAGAAGGTAAACCTGTTGGACTTGTATGGTTTGGCATACAAATTGATGACAAAGTACTGACCTTTAAACAAATATTTACTGGTGATAGGGCTCAAGTAAGACTGCAAGCTATTGTATTTGCATTAAAAAGTGTAATAGATGAGATAAAATGAAAAAATTAGCTTGATACTGTGATTTCATACAGTATACTTGTTCGCATTAGCTGGATTGGAGAACAAAATGAACGATAACAAACAAAAAGCGTTAGACGCAGCACTATCACAAATTGAACGTCAATTTGGTAAAGGCTCAATTATGAAATTGGGTGACAACAAAGCGTTAAACATTGAATCTGTATCTACAGGTTCACTAGGTATTGATATTGCCTTAGGCATAGGTGGCTTACCTATGGGACGTATTGTTGAAGTGTATGGTCCTGAGTCATCTGGTAAAACAACGCTTACTTTACAAGTTATCGCAGAAGCTCAAAAAGAAGGTAAAACATGTGCCTTTATTGATGCTGAGCATGCTCTTGATCCTGTATATGCACAAAAACTAGGTGTAAATATTGATGACCTTTTTGTATCTCAACCTGATACAGGTGAGCAAGCACTAGAAATTTGTGACATGTTAGTACGTTCAAGCGCAGTAGACGTCGTTATTATTGACTCGGTTGCTGCACTTACACCAAAAGCTGAGATTGAAGGCGACATGGGCGACTCGCACATGGGCTTACAAGCACGTTTAATGTCACAAGCATTACGTAAGCTTACTGGTAATATTAAACGTTCTAACACGTTATGTATTTTCATTAACCAAATCCGTATGAAAATTGGTGTTATGTTTGGTAACCCAGAAACAACAACGGGTGGTAATGCACTTAAGTTTTACGCATCGGTACGTATTGATATTCGTCGTATTGGTTCTGTGAAAGAAGGTGATGAAGTTGTTGGTAACGAAACCCGCGTTAAAATTGTTAAAAACAAAGTAGCGCCGCCATTTAAACAAGCTGAATTTATCATTATGTATGGCGAAGGTATTTCTAAGCAAGGCGAGTTAATTGATTTAGGTGTTAAGCATAAAATTGTTGAAAAAGCAGGTGCTTGGTACAGTTACAGTGGCAACAAGGTTGGCCAAGGTAAATCTAACTCAATTAAGTTTTTGAAAGAAAACCCAGAAATTGCAGATGAGATCGAAGGTAAGTTACGCGAAATGCTTTTACTAAAAGCAACTATTGAACCTGAAGACGGTGAAGATAAGTTAGGCGACGATCCAGACCTTTAAACTGCACCCAAATGAGTTTTTAAGCTTGATTTGACCCGAGCTTTGAAAAGCGCTAATCAGTAATGATTAGCGCTTTTTTGTTATTAAAAACTTACATCAGGTTAGATAAAATAAAAACGACACATTAAAAATGTGTCGTTTTTTTCTATTGAATTAAAAAAATCTAGAGTCTTTAATTAATCAAATATATTTATAATTGCCAGTTTACAGATAGGGCGTAGTTACGAGGTGCACCGTAGTAACCTTGTGCCCAGTACAGGCTGTGCAAATATTTTTCACCGGTGGTGTTATTTACATTGAAAGTGACTCCTACGTTATCTGTAATTTCGTAAGTGGCCATTAAATCAAGTAACCCGTATGCATCTTGGTGAGTAGTGACGCTTGCAATACCATTTGCATCTTCGACTTGAACTCGGCTAGTTGAATCCTGCCAGCGATAGTTTGCACCAAATGATAAACCATCAACTAAAGGTACTTGGTAGGTTGCGGCCACTTTAAGTTGGTTTTCAGGTGTGTAATCTTTAACTAAATCATCACCATCAATAGTTAGGTTACTAAAACTTACACTTGCGCTTAAATCATCAGTTATTCGACCACTTAGTTCAACTTCAAAGCCGTTGCTGTTAATACCATCTGCTGCATAATAACGCGTATCACTAGGTAGTGAGTCGGGTAAAGCTATGGCAAGCCCTTCCTGCTTTGCATCGAAGTAAGCAAAAGTTACGAAAATTTGGTCATCAAGTAACTGTGCTTTTATACCAACTTCACTGCTTTTACCTATTACGGGAGCTAATTGGTTGGCATTAATATCAAGCTCTTTTTGCGGTACAAATGTTTCTGTGTAGCTTGCATAAGCTGATAGAGACTCGTTAAAGTCGTACACCGTGCCAATATAAGGAATAACTTCAGAGTCGCTTCTTGTTTGCTCAACACCGTAAGCACTCCCTTTTGTTTTCCAATCGGTATAACGCACACCAGCGAGCACACTTAAAGGCTCACTTAATCTAATGCGAGTAGATATGTAAGCTGATTTTTGCTCGTTAGTAATATCACTACCATTTAAGCCATCAGCAAGTGTTGCCTCTGGTACTACACCATCCCACGTTTTAAGTGATGGCATAGCTGGAAAACCATTGCCTGTAGTATAATCGTAAAGAGACTGCTCGTTGTAATCCATTTTAGCTTGGCTAACACCAAATGATAGGTCGTGCTCTTGGCCAAATAAATCAAACTTACCACTGGCATATAAATCAAATAAGTCATGCTTATCTTCGTAATCATAACGGCTAGCATAACCTGTTAAACCAAGTTCAGTATCTTTATCAGGGGTGCCGTATACGTAGAACAACTCTGAGTCTTGTTCGTTTTCGATGTGAGCATAACGTGCTCTAGCTACCCATGTTGCCGATAAGTTTTGTTCAAGTGTTACATATACTTGCTCAGCACTGTTATCCCAGTAAGACCAGTCAGCAGCGGTGCTGGTTGATTCGTCGTAATCGGTTGCTGTTCCGTCTGTATAATAAAGAGGTAGTGCACCCCACAGCGGGCTATCTGCGTCTTTTTGTTGGTTAACGTAGTTAACGCTTAATAATGTGTTGTCTGTTAATTTGCCTTCGTAGGCTAAGTAAACAATGGTTTTATCTGTTTCGTAGCGATCTAAATATGAGTCAGCTTTTTGCTTTGTAAATACAGCGCGTACAGCGTGGTCTTCATTTATTGGCGTAGATACATCTAAATCTAAACGTTTTTTATTCCATGAGCCATAAGATGCTGATGCATTTGCCTGTGTTGTATAAGTTGGCTTTTTTAAAACCATGTTTACAGTTGCAGAAGGATTACCAGCGCCAGTCATTAAACCATTAGCACCGCGAACTATCTCTACACGGTCATAAATTGATGTATCAAGACTGCCTTGAATAGAGCCTGAGCTTTGTGGGATCCCTAAGCCATCAACTTGAAAGTTCGTAATTTCAAAACCACGGGCCTTAAAGTAAGTACGATCTGTTTCTATTTGCTCTACTGTTACGCCTGGCGTGCTTTCAAGTACTGAGTTTATATCGTCTAGTGAAAAGTCGTCCATTAATGCGCGTGAAACTACCGAGATTGATTGTGGTGTTTCTTTAATTGTTAAACCTAGTTTGGTAGCCGATTGCGCTTCTTCAGTAATGTAGTTTTTATGATGCTGACCATATACCGCAATTTTTTCGAGAGGTTCAGATTTTACATTTGCCTCATCAGCAAGTGCATAACCAGATAAAATTAAAGAAGTAGCAAAGCTTAGTTTAGATAAACGCAAAACTTGAGGGGACGACATAAGTTTTTCCAGTTAGTTCAAAAGAAGTGTGTAACTTAATCTAAATGATATCGATTTGCAATTGTGTTTGGTATTTTTATCAATAATAATTCTATTTTTTTGGATTTTAGCGCCACATATAAAGATTTTAGGTACGAATTGATGAATTATATAGAACTCAATCTCGCTTATAAAAAAAGCGGCCTAGGCCGCTTTTTAAAGTAGTTAGCTTTTTAGCTATTAAAAAGAGTATTTAACAGAAAACTGTAAGCGGTCTAAATCGCCATCAACGCCGCTTTCAGTTTCACGCTCAGCATGCTTTAGCTCAGCACCAAAAGTTAGACGTTTAACCGGTGAGTATAGAATGTTAGCGCTATAGCTTTGGCTTGATTCAGTCGGATCACCAGAAATAGCTAATAAATCAGTGCTGTTATCAGCACTGAAGAATGAATATAAGAACGTTGAACGCCATTGGCTTGTCCACTTGTGCTGGTAAGCAACAAAACCAGAAGTCGAATCAATTGCATCTAGTTCATCACCATTAAGTACAGCACCGTGAGCAACGTTTAAGCCTACGTAACGGCCTAAGCCTTTACCTTGAGTAAGCATAAATTTAAGGTTGTCTTCACCAAGGTTTATTTTACCTGATGCACTAATACCAAAAGAAGTTTCATCTGCATCAACACTGCCTACTTTATAAGTAAGTTGGCGAGCAAGCGCTGCAACCACAATGTTACCCCAATCGGCTTTGTGTGTGTAACGAGCTGTAAAGTCAGGCAATGATGCATCATCAGTTACTACCATACCGCTAGTAGTAGAAATTGTACTTTCTGGGTTTTCTAATGAAAACGACCATGCGCCAGTGGTGTATTTAATTTGCGATTGACGCACAAACACAGTGCCCTCAGCAGGGCCTACAAAATCAAGCGTTTCAGCAAGCGCCCCCACGTTTTGGAAGTTAGACCATGTTTGACCAAATAACCAACCATCGTAAGTCACAAACGCATGGCGAATACGCGGGGCGTAAGAATTTGAAACTCGCTCATTACCGCCAGCAGCCGAGGCCAAAAAGTCAATTTCAATTTTAGTATTAACGGTTTTACCGTTATCCATAACAGTGGCTGTGCCAAAGTTAAAACGTGACTCACGAGCATGCATATCAAATACAGCATCTGAGCTGTTATCATCGCCAACTGTTAACGTACTTGGTACGTAAAAGTCACGACCTACGTTTGAGCCTGCAGGCGCACCCGCTGAATAATCACTCCACATAGAGTCGAGTTTAATGTATCCACCGTAAGTAAATTCCGTATCACCAATTTTTGCGGCAGTCGCTGCATAAGCAGTGCTTGATAATGCACATAATACAGCGCTTGCTGCTAATGTTTTTAATGGGGTAAATTTCATTGTGGTGTCCTTTATAGGCTACTTGTTGTTTGTTGCTTTTTTTTTCATGTAAGGTTGTATTACTTGCTACTAGTATTACTTACGAATAAAAAAGGGTGTTAGTTTGGCTTTTCAATACACATATTGTTTTCATTCGTTAAATAAAGCTTTAGCAAGTAATACCGCAAATATCTTTATTAAAAAGTACACAAACACTTTTGAATATGTGCAATATTTACTCAATTACCTATTGGTCTATAAGACTAAGGTTTGAGAACGGATTAGTTTGTATTCACTTACATTTAACGCGTTGTATTATTTATGTAAAAAAATTGAAAGCAGGTGGATTATAAACTACAAATGAGTAAATTGGAGTAGAGTACAACTAAGGTCTAATACTTAATAAAGTACTGCTGAGTAATCCTTGATAAAAGCTTAAGGCAAGTAATTTAAATGGAGACGAAGATGTCACAAAGTATCTATCCAGTTCCTGCGCATATTAAAGATGCGACTCTCATTGATAAAAATAAATATAATACGCTTTATAAGCAATCTATTGATGACCCTGAAAGTTTTTGGCGTGAGCATGGCAAACGCCTCGATTGGTCTACTCCTTACACTAAAGTTAAAAACACCTCTTTTGATAAAGGCCACATCAGTATTAAATGGTATGAAGATGGCTATTTAAATGCGTCTTACAACTGTATTGACCGCCACTTAAAAACGAAAGCAGACAAAATTGCGCTTATTTGGGAAGGTGATGATCCTTCTCAAAGTGAGAACATTACTTATCAAAAACTTCATGACGAAGTGGCTAAATTTGCCAATGGTTTAAAAAAACTGGGTGTACAAAAAGGTGACCGCGTAGCTATTTATATGCCAATGACCCCACAATCGGTGTATGCAATGCAAGCTTGTGCACGTATTGGTGCTATTCATTCTGTTGTATTTGGTGGTTTTTCACCATCGGCTATTGCTGATCGTATTAGAGATTCTGGTGCTAAGGTTGTTATTACTTCTGATGAGGGACGCAGAGCAGGAAATTGTGTTCCATTAAAAGCAAATGTAGATGAAGCGGTAGCGCAAGAAACTGTAACCACAATTGAACACGTTATTGTGCATCAATTAACAGGCGGTGAAGTTGATTGGAATGAGCACGATATATGGTGGCACGAGCTAGTTGCTGACTTACCAGCACAGTGTGAGCCAGAGCCAATGAATGCTGAAGATCCTTTGTTTATATTGTATACATCAGGTTCTACTGGTCAGCCTAAAGGTGTTGTACATACTACAGGTGGCTACTTAGTTTACTCATCAATGACACATGAATACGTATTTGATTTAAAAGAAGATGATGTGTATTGGTGTAGTGCCGATGTAGGTTGGATCACAGGCCACAGTTACATTGCGTACGGGCCATTAGTAAACGGTTGTACTCAGGTTTTATTTGAAGGTGTCCCCACTTATCCAACTGCAGGGCGTATGGGCGAAGTAGTTGATAAACACGGCGTTACTATTTTATATACCGCCCCTACAGCAATTAGAGCACTAATGGCTAAAGGTGATGAGCCTACAGCTTCGTCACATCGCGATAGTTTACGTATTTTAGGTTCAGTAGGTGAGCCAATAAATCCAGAAGCGTGGACATGGTATTACGAGAGTATTGGTAAATCTAATTGCCCGATTGTTGATACATGGTGGCAAACAGAAACCGGTGGCATTATGATCACACCACTTCCGGGCGCTACTGATACAAAACCAGGTTCTGCAACACATCCATTTTTTGGTATTGCGCCTGCATTATTTGATGCTGAAGGTAATACACTCGAAGGTGCCGTAGATGGTAATTTAGTTATTTTAGATAGTTGGCCATCGCAAGCTCGAACTGTTTATGGCGACCATGAACGTTTTGAACAAACTTATTTTAGCGCCTACCCAGGAGTTTACTTTACAGGCGATGGTTGTCGTCGTGATGAAGATGGTTATTACTGGATCACAGGCCGTGTGGACGATGTACTTAATGTGTCTGGGCACCGCCTTGGTACTGCCGAAATTGAAAGTGCGTTAGTTGCGCATGAAGCGGTAGCAGAAGCTGCTGTTGTAGGTTACCCGCATGATATTAAAGGCCAAGGTATTTATGTTTACATTACGCCTAACGAAGGTGTAACTGTAAGCGATGAATTAACTAAAGAGGTACGTAATTGGGTTCGTAAAGAGCTCAGCCCAATTGCATCTCCAGATATGATTCAATGGTCACCGGGTTTGCCAAAAACACGTTCAGGCAAGATTATGCGTCGTATTTTACGTAAAATCGCTGCAAATGAGCACCAACAACTCGGTGATACGTCAACGCTTGCCGATCCTTCAGTTGTCGATGAACTAATCGAGAACAGATTAAATCGTTAAATGTGCGTTAAAAACTTGATTACAAGTTGATTCTAAACGTAGTATATCGGCTGTCAGTAAAGGTTTTAAACCTAACTGGCAGCCGAATTTATTAGGAGTGAACCATGAGTCAGTTTTTAATAGCGGACGATCATCCGTTATTTCGTGAAGCACTAAAAGGCGCACTGAGCGCAAAATTTGAGGGTTTAGAGGTTTTTGAATCATCCGATTTTGACAGCACACTGCAAGTGTTAAGCGAGCAAGAGGATCTTGATATATTACTGCTAGACCTTCACATGCCAGGTAATGGTGATTTATATGGTCTTATTCGTATTAGAGAAGAATACCCAAGCTTACCTATTGCCGTTGTTTCGGGTAGTGAAGACGTGAATATCGTTTCTAAAGTAATGGGTTACGGCGCTATGGGTTTTATTCCTAAATCATCATCGTCTGATGATATTGCCAGTGCAATTAACCAAATACTTGAAGGCGATACATGGCTACCAAAAGAGCTAAAAAACAAAGTAGCTGAAATTGAAGGTGAAGATAGAGAAATAGCAGCGCAAGTTGCCTCATTAACGCCTCAACAATACCGAGTGCTGCAATATCTGCACGAAGGTTTACTTAATAAGCAAATTGCTTATGAACTACACATATCAGAAGCGACAGTAAAAGCACACATTACAGCCATATTTAGAAAACTCGGTGTGTACAATCGTACCCAAGCCGTTTTAATTGCCGCTAAATTAAAGCTCGAACCAATAGAGCAGGCATAATTTACATTTAAAAAGTTATTAGCTTATTTATGAGCAAAAAAATGCCAGCAACAATGCTGGCATTTTTTCATATGTAGAATAATTAAGCAGTTGGATTAATGCTAAGAAAACACCACGGTTTTATTACCATTAATAAATAGCTTATGCTCTGAGGCAAGTTGAAGTGCTTTACAAAACACAGTCTTTTCAACATCTTTGCCCATTTTAGCCATCATTTCGGCGGTATTAGCATGCGTAACGCTGGTTACATCTTGCAAAATAATAGGACCTTCATCAAGCTCATTATTAACAAAGTGAGCGGTAGCACCAATAATTTTTACGCCGCGCTCAAATGCTTGATGATAAGGTTTAGCACCTATAAATGCAGGCAAAAATGAGTGATGAATATTAATTATTTTACCTTCAAATCGACCCACAAATTTAGGACTTAAAATACGCATGTATTTAGCAAGGCCAATAATGTCAGGATTGTAACTGGCAATTAAATCGCCTACCTTTTTATCATGCTCGCTACGGGTTAACCCTTCGTGCGATACAACATGAAATGGCACACCAAACCCTTTAGCTAGCGGCTCTAAATCAGCATAGTTAGCAATTACAGCGAGTACTTCAATATTAAGAGTTTGTTCAAATTGCTTTAACAGCATACCACCTAAACAATGAGCTTCTTTAGTTGCCAGTAAAACTACTTTAGTTTTTGCGCCGCAATGTAGCGCAAGTTTAGCCCCATCTGGCAACAATGCGCGTAGTTGATCTAAAAAGTCGCTTTGTGGCTCGCCTGTAAGCTCTGTACGCATAAAAAATCGCTGCGCGTCTTTATCTACAAATTCGTTGTTACGCGTAATGTTTAAATTATTTTTATGGCAAAGCCCTGTAATTTTAGCTATTAAGCCTACATCATCAGCACATTGGGTGGTTAGTATATAGCTCATTGTCCTCATTCTTACCCTGTAATTAATCCTTTCATTATTTGTGTTTTGGCACATAAAGCAAGGGCTTTGTGAACTAATCCAATATTAATCATGTTGTTGAGTGCAAAAGAGGTAATAAAGTTAAAAAGTATTGAATAGAGGTTAAAAAAAATGCCACCTAAGTTAACAAGGTGGCATTAATAAAAATTATCTAGGTTTGAGGTTAATTAACCCTTGGGCTCGGGAGATAAGTTTTCTTCTTGTCTTAAATACCCGGCAGCTTCTTCATCATCTTTCGCTATCGCTTGCTGAGTAGGTATAGCGCGCGTTTGTTGGTTTAGTTGATGTATTTGTGACGCATTACCTAAATCACGCTCACTGGTGATTGAGGCGATAGATTCGCGGTCTTTTAAGAATGAAATAACGTCTTTTTTGATTGCTTGTAATTGTCCTTCGTCTTTATGCATTTCCATAATGTGGCGAGGATGTTCAAGGTTTTTCATACCTGTTGCAGCAAACGTAGTAGAGATAACACGAGAAACAATAATCCAAGGCGTTATGCTACTGCGTACTAAAGTATTTTCTGAGCGGGTGCTATCGTGAATACCAGTACCTGTTGATATTTTAGACTCAGTAAAAGTGCCTTCACATTTAAAGTACACAAGCAGTGACTCAAATTGCATTTCTGCAAAAAATAGATGCGCTGTGTTTGCAAGTAACTGCGCAAATGCTTTAATAAGTACGCCTATTAGCAATAAGTGAAAGCTTGTCATTAATAGCTCACTAAATTGAATGACATGTTGGTTATTAAATGCCTGTTTAAAACTATTAATATTTGCCGCATCAATGTAATGGTAAATATTAATAAACGAATACGCTAAAAGTACAGTAAATGCTAACGCTACAATATAAAGTAAGTTACCGCTCACCAAAGCAAGTAATCTCGCGAGTGTAAAGTTTTTACCTAAGTCCATTGAGTGCAGTTTAGGCTGAATCTCTTGGATCATTTCACCTTTAAAACCGCCTTTACCTTCTATTTGTTCTTGAAGCTTAGGGTCTAATTCTCTGTAAACTCTGTTAGGTACTTCTTTATAACGGCGATTAGCCATTACTAGGTTATCAAGGTTTATGAAAATCTCGTCTGGATGAACAGACTCTTGCCAGTTTTCACGTAGTTCAGATACTTCAGCTGAAGGGGTAACTGAATTTAAACGCGCTTTAATCATGATAAAAGCAAGCGCACAGCTTAGAGTTGCTAATATAATAATTGCAATTAAGTATATTCCAGCATGAAGACTAGGCAGTTGCTCAAGCCAGCTATCTATTTCTTGTTTACTAATGTGCTGCTCTTTCATCAACCATGACATAGAAAGACCAATAGCGATGGGTAAAATAAAAGATAAAGAAATAATTTTAGCAAGCGCACCAGTACCAAGTGCTTCAATATTCTTTTCTGCATTTCGAGAGATAGGTTTACCTGTAGAGCGCCAAGAAAAAAGCACGTAAAACATTAATATTGCACTATAAACCGGAAATGCTAATTCCCCAGCTTCACCGGTAAAGCCCGACAAAGATACAAATGCAACAAGGCCATAAGCAATAAGGGCGACAAAGGTGCTTACCCATGAGCCAAATAATCGCTGAGCAACATTTCGAATAGGATATGGTAGAAACAATAACTTAGGGATTAAGCTGTGAAGTAAGCGTGATAAAAAACCATTAGGCTCTTTAAATGTACTGTTTTTACGACCAACCAGCATTTCTTCAAGTGATTGCGCTGTGTAGGCTACTTCTTTTTGTTCTTCTTGAGCGGTTGATGCTTGCGATTTACTGTAGTTATAAGCAAGTGAAGTTGGGTGGTTTCTACCTACAAAGTATTTAAGTGTTGCATAAATACCTGCCGATAGTGAGCGAATGCCGAATGCTAAAATAAGCATGCCAAACACCATTAAAATCCAACCTGCGGTTGTATCTTCTTTCACAGAGCCCGCAGCAATAACAAGTAAACTAATACCTGCTATAGACTCAATGAGTCCTCTTAATGCTGTTACTTTACCTTCCAGTTTGAAGGGGTTTTTTAGTCCAAGATCAATCGATCCATAATCAAAAGCCATTGAATTCTCCATTTAAACAGCACCCCAATTGCAGGGGACAAAGTGTAATTAATCTGAACTTAGGATAATAAATCTATCTCAAGTAGCTTTTTTTAGCGCTAAGTGCATCGAGTTTAATCGTAATAGGCATGTTGCTGGCGCGTAAGTTCGACTTACTTTTACGAAAACCTAAATAGAATTATTAATATATATTAAGTATTTATAATTGTTGTTGGTTTTTTATTATATATCAATAATCTTGTTCAGTTTAAGGTTATTTTAAAGTGATACATTTTGTATTCCGACGCATGCTTAAATATAACTGGAGGGTTAATGAAGCTAATTTATGTAGACGATAATTTACCAGGGATCACTCGTAAACTTAAACATAAAAGTTGGCTTTACTTTGATCCAATCGGTAAGCAAATAAAAGAGCAAAATGTGATTGATCGTTTGAATGGATTGGCATTTCCGCCAGCCTATAAAAACGCTTGGTTTTGCCCAGAAGAAAACGGGCATATTTTAGCGACAGGATTTGATAGTAAGGGGCGAAAGCAATACCGCTACCATCCTGAATTTAGGGCGCAACAAGAAGCAAAAAAATACCAAGCATGTGGAGTATTTGGTAATAAACTCCCTTTGTTAAGAGCGCGTTTAGAAACAGACTTACAAGGCGATGAGCTTAATATTGAACGCACTTTAGCAGCAGTTGTAAGACTTATGGATTTAGGTGCATTGAGGGTAGGTAACGAGCGTAACGTAAAGCAAAATAAAAGTTTTGGTGCGACAACATTACGAACACGCCATGCAAAACTCACGGGCAAAAATATTCAGCTAAAATATCGTGCCAAATCAGGTAAAGAACGTGAAGTAAATATAACCGACAGGGTGCTTAGCCATGTTATAAAAGACTTACAAGATTTACCCGGGCAGCATTTATTTCAGTATATAAATGAAGGTGAGCGCACAAATGTAACATCAAGTGAAATAAATCAATACATTCAGCAAATAATGGGCGAGGAGTTTAGTGCTAAACACTTTAGAACTTGGCGAGCAAGCGTTATTGCATTCAAACAATTAGCTAAAGCTAAAGGGGCGCTTAGTTTAAAAAGCATGCTTGATAGCGTATCTGAGCAACTTGGTAATACTCCCGCTATAGCACGCAAATCTTATGTGCATCCCGATTTAATTACCCTGTGTAAAGAAGATGAAGATACTCAAACTGCGTGGAGAGAGTCTCTTTCATTACCACGAAAAACAAAGTACTTGAGTCGTTATGAACGTGGTTTTTTAGCTTTTTTAAAAGATTAATGCCATAGCAACTTTACACACTTGAGCATAGTAATTACATATTCTCTAGTTTAATTTATTAACGTTTAGAATAAGGGTTTTTAAAAAGTCATTAAATTTCAATTGTTTATTTTGAAACTTTAATTTGGCATTACCGTTGCACCTCCAGTGTACTACTTAGTGGTAAGTACATAAGCATTTATCAACGATATTTAGCGAGGAGGTACACAGTGAAGGGGTCATTTTCAAATCAAGCGCTTACTAAAGCAAAGGGTTTTACTTTAAAAACTGCATTGTTTATTGGTATGAGCGGATTATGCTCAGCACCAACACTCGCTGCCAATGAACTTGAAAGTGTGGTACTCGCTAACTCTTCACTAACTACTTACAACTCACAAAAGTACGTGCAAGCAGATGACAGCTACTACTTTGACCAATATTCAGCGCAGTTAATTGAACGTACAGAAAAAGCCATTAATTGGTATCAAGAAATAGTTAACAAAGGTGGTTTTACACACTTATATAACGATGAATTGCTTGAACTAGGCAGTAATAATAAACAGGTGAGCTTACTTGCACAGCGTTTATATCAAGAGCGTGACTTAAAAATTAACGTGTGCGACGAAGCTATATGCACGTTTGATAAAGATATAGAGCAAGCTGTTAAGCAATTTCAAAGCCGCCATGGTTTAAAAGTTGATGGCCGAGTGGGTAAGCGTACTTTTGCATCGCTTAATGTGCCCGCACAGCAAAAACTCGATAAATTAAAACTTAACTTTTATAGAATAACTAACTTTGCAGGCGCAAGTGATGAGCAATATGTGTATGTAAATATTCCTGAATACAGCTTACGATTTGTAAAAGCTGGCGATGTAAAATTAAAAAATAACGTAGTTGTAGGTAAACCAAGTTGGGAAACACCTGCATTTAGCGACGAAATAGAAAAGTTTGTAGTTAATCCTGAATGGCGTATACCCACCTCAATTGCCACCAAAGAAATTGCTCCAAAGGTAGCCGAGGATCCTGACTATCTTGTAAAAAATAATATTGAAATTAGAAAAAACAGCTACCTAGACTCACAAACTGTTAATCCAAGCAATATTGATTGGGATTCTATTAAGCCGTACCAATTTGATCACTTTTTAGTAAAACGTGCTGGTGAAGAAAACCCCCTAGGGGAAGTTAAGTATTTATTCCCCAATCCCGAAGCAATTTATGTTCACGATACACCAGCAAAGCACCGTTTTAGCCAAGCAAACCGAGCTTTATCTCATGGCTGTATAAGAATAGAAAAGCCTTTTTCGTTAGCGCGTGAAATTATTAAGTACGAAGGAGAAGCGCAAACACTCAATAATATGGACAGCGCACTTGCTCAAAACAGTACTAAGACGTTTTATTTAGATGAGCCTCTTCCTATTCATTTAGTTTATTGGACTGCATGGGTTGACGAAAATAAGCTGGTTAACTTTAGAGATGACATATATCAACGCGATAAAAAAGCGCTATTCAAAAATGATGAACAGTCGGTGATTGCCGCTTTATTAAAAAATAAATAATGAGAGGGTTTATGCAATTTATTCATTATATTTCTATCGCCATATTCACACTTATATTTAGCAATCATGTATTTGCTGCCGCGCCTATAAAGCCCGCGCATCAGGTAGTTGATATAAAAAACAAAGCCAGCTTTGAAGATGCAGAATTTAGCCTAAAAATTAACGACATAGTTATGCCATATTCGGTGTTTTCAGTATTTGTAATGCCCAAAGAACAAGTTGAGTTTGAAGTGCTTTTTGCGCAATCAAAAAATGCTTACACGCTAATTAACACTCAAGGGAAATCTAAGCTTACAGACACCAACCGCTGGCAATGGCAAGCACCCAAAGAGCCTGGTTTAACAACGGTAATTATTGAGTCGCCCGATAAAAAACAGCGTATGAAAATCAACGTATTTGTAAAAGTACCGGCAGACAATGTTGAAGGAGGAAAGCTCAAGTATTACCACATTGGGCACTATCCTAAACCTTCACAGATTAAAGACGCTTCACACTACATAGTGCCCGATGGCTTTGTTAAGGTAACGCCTGAAAATGAAAACGTAAAAATATCACCTCACTTTTCACTAAAAGAATTTGTTAGTAAGCAGCGAAGTAAGTACCCAAAGTATTTATTTTTACAAAATAAATTACTACTTAAACTAGAAAAAATACGCAAAGAACTGATTTTAGAAGGTATACCGGTTAGTAATATGGTGGTTATGAGCGGTTATAGAACTCCGTACTACAACAAATCAATTGGCAATGTAAAACTTAGCCGACATGTATTTGGTGATGCTGCCGATATTTTTATAGATAACGATGGCAACTACCGTATGGATGATATAAATAATGACGGTAAGCATTCAATTGGTGACGCTAAAGCGATGGCCGATATAGTGGAGTCGTTAGCTAGACGTGAATCATTTAAAGGTTTGCTAGGTGGTTTAGGTATTTATGGGCCTAAGTCGCACAGAGGCGCATTTATACATGTTGATACGCGTGGTTTTAAAGCGCGATGGGTGAGTAAGTAATTGCAACGGCTACCTCATTTAGCATAAAGCTAAACTAGCTAAGTCTAATTGTACAAGAGATTAGCTAAGCCAAGGTAGCTTGGTTTTTATAAGTCCTTTGTTTTATACCCATTTTATACCTTTACTGAGCTAGTCTTTTTTGCTTTAAACTGAGGCGCTTATATGAGCTATAAACATGGTGTGTATCAGCCGCTTTCCAATAATTAATTATTTTAATTTTCTACGAAAAGCTTTAAATATAAAGGCTGCATAAGCAGCCTTTATATTATGCTATTGCAGCATAAACGTTTCGTATTCTAAATCTTCAAATTGTTTAGAAAGCCAAAATAAGCCAACAACAGAGGTAATAATAGTTGAGAGAGCAAAGCCGTAACCATAAAACTGCGGCCCAAAAGCGATTGATAGCAAAGTTAAAACAACGTTTATTACCAAAAATAGTCCCGCTAAAAACAGGACGGTTGAGCGTTTATCTAAATAAAACAAAATATTTAAAATAGACAAAAATATAACTTGTACACCCACACCAACGACATCAATAAATAAAAGCGTTTTATAGTTTGGATCAATACCAATAAAGGTAAGTATTTGCTCGCCCCATAATAATAAGCAGGCAACGGTAATACCTTGAATTTTAAATATATCGTATAAACCGGCACGTGCAGTTTGGATCATATTGTCTTTTAAATAGTAAATCTCTTCTAACGATGAACCCTCTCGAATAGCTGTGTAAAAACGGTCGTATTCTTCTACAAAGTCGGTTTCCATTTTTACTAAAAATACTGCCATACCGGGAATAATAGACAAATAGGCTAAAAATATAGGCAAGTCGTAAATTGGGCTGGCTCGTAACGTGCCAATAATTTGAATTGATGTGCTTGGTGAATACCAAAAAATGATTTTATCAGCCCACACACCAATGTTATAAAACAGACCACAAAAGAATAGGCTGTAATACACTTTTTTATTGCTTAAAAAGTCAAAGCTTATAAGTTTTTCACCTGGGTAGCGGCGAATAATCATAAACAAAAAGCTAAAAAAGAGCAGAGCTTCGCCTGCAAAAAACGCAAAAAATAAGCCGTCTAACTGCCAGTCTCTTAATAAATATGCAAGCAATACCATAAAGGCGTAACCACTTAGCATAGTTATTAAAATTAACCGGTATTCTTTCATACCTGATAGAAAAATAGCGCCAAGCCACTGATTACATAAGCTTACAAAGGCACCTAAAATTATAATCTTAGTAACAACAGGTATAGGGAGCATAGGCCATACAGCCAAGCCTACCAATAGCGCGGCTATTGTTGTTATAAGTTGCGCACCAAGTAAATTAGGCAGTACCTTTGCCTCTTCTTTTTGAAAAAATAAATCGGCAATAAATCGAGTTAATAATAACTGCAAGCCACCCGTTAAAATAAGTGAAGCTGCCATCATGTAGGTAACAAGCGTTAAAAACTGAATAATAAGTACTTTGGGTAATACAACGCCTAAACTTAAAATACCAATTAGCATTAACGCTACAATAGAGAGCAGCCAAGGGCCTGAGCCTATTAAGCCCGCGTAGCCGTATGCTTCAAAAACTGAGAGCAGGGTATTTTTTTTGAGAATTTTTCGTATCTCAAAACCTATTCCGGCCATGCCATTGTATCCTTATAAAGTTTATCGTAACGGGCAAACATGTGGCTCTCGTCATAAAATTTTTGTACGCGGTCTAAACCACTTTTTTGATACTCAAGCCAAACTTGCTCATTTGTTAGCATGTTTGATATTTGTTGTGCTGTTTCGCTAGGTGAAGCAATTGAGACAACTTCACCGGCTTTACCTAATGCTTTATCTTCATCAGTTCCGCCTTCGATTATTTCGCGGCACGAGCCAACATCACTAGCAAGTACAGGCACACCGGCCGCCATTGCTTCTAAAAGTACTAAAGGCTGCGCTTCGGAAATCGAGGTTAAAGCTACAATTCCGAGCTTAGGCAAAATTTTGGTAATATCTTGCATACCTAAAAACTTTACACTGCTTTGTAAATCAAGACTGCCTACAAGTAGTTCACACTCTTTGTAATATTGCGGATCTTCTTCATAAGGGCCGATGATCCAGCCTTCTACTTCAGGCAGCATCGATTGCGCCTCTTTAATCGCACGTATAAAGGTTTTAATATCTTTTATAGGCACTACACGTCCAATTAATCCAACAACTGGTGGTATCTGTTTTGGACGCTGCTCAAGCGCTTCAATAAAGCGCACTGTTTTAATTCCATTAGGTACAACAAATGCTTTTTCTGGCGCTGCACCATCCTTTATTTGGCGCTGCCTGTTACCGCCGTATAGCGAAATGACCTTATCTGCTTCTTGGTATGTTGTTCGGCCGATTTGCTCAAAAAAGCTGATCCACATACGGCGAATAAAGCCCATTTCGGTATTTAAGTTTTTACCTAGGCTTTGCTCAGACTCTTTGATCCAACTGGCTTGAATAAGATCTATTTTTCTCTCTTTGGTGTAAATACCATGCTCGGTCAACAAAAAGGGAGTATCGCTTATTACACTGGCACCAGATCCTAAAATACCAGCATACCCGGTAGATATTGAGTGAATAAGTTTAACTTTTGGAAGTCCGCGTGCAATTTCGGCTATTTTAAATAGCGGTTTATATAAATTGCGGTATGACCAAAAAAAGTCAATAAAAGAGGATTCATCACAAAAAGTTGAATAGTAATTGGTGAGTACTTGCCACGATGATTCACTATATAAAAAGTCGGCTTCGTTAATACCGTCTTTTTTAGCCAAAGTCTCAAATGCAAACTTTAATAACTCAGTTGGGATGGGCTCATCACAATCCCTAAAATAATTTTGTAGTTGCTGCCAAAAATCAAAGAGCTCTTTTTTATATTTAACGCCATGCTTAGCTTTTATTTCAGATGTGTCATTTTCCACTAAATAATGAACATGCAGCTTGGTAACGTTTTCAGGCAAAGTATATTGAATCTCGCCATAATGCTCTGGTGCTCCACCTATAAAAACAAGCTCAAAGTTATAATGAGGTAACCCTTCAATTATTTGATGAACCCAACTAGATACGCCACCACGTACATAAGGGTAAGTGCCTTCTAAAAGCAGTAAAATGTCTGCATTTTTATTACTCATGCCAATACTCCTGCAAATGACGTAATTCACTGCCCTTAGGTTGTTCTGGGAGTTCTTTTAAGTAGCGTTTACAGTCGTCAAACTTGTTCATACAAAAGGCAACTTCGGCTTTATAAGGCAATACATGGCGCCTTGCCATACCAAACTCAGTTGCTTTAAGTAGATACTCATGGGCTATTTCGTATTTGTCTAAGGCTAAAGATATACGCCCTAAAAATATAAAGGTTGCAGGTGTTTTTACGTGCTCAATACTTTGCAATGCAAGTGCTTCTGCTTTTTCTAAAACGTATTTACGCAGTGCGCCTTGGGCTAAGCCTAAATAGCTCAGTTCCCAATAAAGTTCGGCTAGCTGTTTTTGTAAATGACTCAATTTTGGCTGCTTAGTTGTAACTGCTATTTCTTGCTGATACAAACTGATTTTTTCGTTAAGTTTGGTTTCTTTACCATCAAGGGTTGAGTAGGCGAGCAAGCGAATATCATCTTCTAAATCTTTAAGTGCTAGCTTTAAAATAGGAATAGCTTGTGAGTCACTCATGTGACGAGCCGCCATTACAGCACTTAAACGCTTATTTGGCTCATTAGCGTGCTTCAAAATTGCTTTAAGTCCACCAATTGAATAGGTTGGATTTGCTGATATTGCTCTGGCTTCAAAAGGAAGCTCAGGTATTTTATGCTCCTCTATTTCTATCTCGTCATTCTTGAGAGGTTTACAAAGAGCAAATGTAAGCGCTACTACAACACCTATAATTCCAAGTACTGGTAATGTAAACAATAATAAAAACATGAGTAGCAAAGAGCTATAAGGAGTCGTTTTGTATTTTTTAGGTATAAAAACATAACTAACAATAGCAAAAAAGATGCTAGCGATAGCATGCAATAATATAGCTAAAAACCAATCAGGTGTTTCCAGTACTTCTATTAGTGCAAAGTACTGACAAATACACCCTAATATAGCCGCTACAATAATTATAATCATGAAAGTGAAACCAATCTCTTTATGTCATCTGAGCTTATAGGTAGTGCAAGTTGCTGCTCAATAACAATATCAAGCTCAGCTAAAGTGCTACCAGTGCGCTCTTTACACCAAGTGTTCATTCGGGCAATAAAGCCTGCTTTTTCAAGTTCATCAGCTAATGGCATTAATAGCAGTAATATCTGATTTTTATCATCATATAAATAAATGTCTAAACCACGACGGGCTTCACTTAAATAACTCATAAGTTGAGTCGATTTATCAGTAATATTGTTGGCTTTTATTTTTAGTAGCTGCGATGGGATGTTGTATCGTTTTGCTTCTTTATTTGCGCGCTTAACTTGGCGAATAAAGTATGGAGACTCTTCAGACGTCATTACTGGGTTTGTTATTTCATGACGAAGTAAATCGCCTATATGCCCAGCCATTACAGCAAGTAATGTTAGAGTTGTATTTTTAAGTGCAAAAAATTGTATTCTTTCAACCAAAATAGCGCCGTAAATAGTATTGTTTACATCGATAAGTGGGATTGCTATATGGTATTTACTTATACCCGATGATGCTTTTTCGTCTTTTACCGATACTAATTCTTTTTCTTCGATCATCGCTAATATAAGAGGATCGTTTTTAGCTATTTGACTCATTTTACCTATAGAGGCAAGTGGTGGCTCTAAAACACTGTCGTTTTCAACTTTATATAACCCCGCTCTTTCTAGCGAACCGTACTCAACAAACAAGTCGATTATTTTTTGCGCTGCGCTATCAAGTCTTCTTTCTTTTAATAGCCCGATAGAGGTTCTTACTGCTTGTAGCGATTCACGTAAACTTAACGTATGGCCAGCTAGCATTTGCTCAATTCTATCGTGAGATGAATTAATTAAATGATACTGACGAGTAAATGTTTCAAGACGATCTGTTACGTACTCAAGCTGAATACTTTGCTGTTGATTAGTACGCTCCCACACATCCCTAAATTCGCCTGTGATCATAATTACAATAATGTAGCCAATCATAGCGTTAATATTGAAGTCGCTTTGCGGTGATAAAATATTTGCTTGAAGTAAAAAAAGTTGGCCAACAAGCAAACATAAAATACTAATAAAGCCTTTTGAAAAGCCATAGCGTAAAGAAACTAAAAGTGGGCCAAGTACAGGCCACGAAAACCCTCCCTCAGTCCAAAATGGGTCCTGTGCGTTAAATAATACAGGCAGCCCTAAAGCAAGCGCGGTAAATATAAATACCTCAGCCCATATTTGTAGCTCAGGAACGTCTCTTGGTCTAAGGAAATGTGTTTTCACTCACTAACCTCTATATAAGAAATTAAATCGGCAATCACATCTTGTGCTGTTGCTGCAATGCTATCGCGGCCCCAACCACTTTTAGCAATAGTACCCGTCCAAATCGGCGTTGTTTGTCCATTTTCAGTGAGTGATAATGTAAGTGCAACAACGGGTTCGCCGTCAAGCCCAGCTTTATAGCGCCACTCTTCAATGCTGCCTGTTAGTACATAGTCAGCTTGTTGAGTGCTTAACCACTGCATAGCATTGTCTAAACGGTATTGATCGTCCAGTGGTGGAAGCTCTTTGGTGTTTACGCGAGGTGCGCGTATAAGAGTTGGTAATTTATTTTGTTGCCAAATACTGGCTAAAATATCTTCAGCACGCTCACCTGCAAGCGGTGTTTGAGCATGATTAACAAGTGGCATTAATGCCACAATTTTTGAAGGGCTAAGCTCTACATCATCAGCAACTCTGCTGGTGGTACATGCTGATAATAGTAATACCAAACACGGTATAATTAAACGAAACATACTCTCTCCTAACATTAAAAATGTACGTAATAACCTAATTGTAATTGTGTATCTGAGTTACCCACTTTATTACTACTTTGGTAACCCAGCTGTAATTTAAATAAATCATCGCCCAGTACAGACCAACCTGCGCCACTTGAAACTGATACATCTACTGTATCGTTAAGTGTTTGATAGCCAGTGCTTATATCAAATAACCACGAAGGGCTTGCGCCTAAATAAGGAGGTTCTAATGAGCCAGTTGAAGCAAATGAAGTCCCTAGTGCAAAACGTCTAAATGGTTGAAGGTCAACTCTTAGCGGTCTTCTGCTTGCATCTGTATTTATTAATGCATTAACACGTTCAAAGTCTTGCCATTGCGCACTAAAATAAGCGTTCCAAATTGGGCGGTCTTTTAAAATGCTGTATTGGTAACGAGCATTATATTCTTGGCCGTTTATTAGTGAGCTGCCATCGCTTCTTCGAGAAAAAGACATCGCTGCTGCTGATAGCTGTACGTTTTGTCTACCATCAATATTGTAGTTAACATAGGCCGTGGCTTTATCTAGCTGAGCATAGCTAAGTAGTGCTTCTGATTGGCGGTTTTCAACATTATATTCAAGCTTTAAACCTACCTGTGTTCGTGAATCCCATTGATAACGAGAGTCTAAGCTAAGACCTTGGCGGCTAACTAAGCTGCCTTGGTGCGAATCTATTTTTGCATCAAAATACCAACGACCAAATGTCATTTTATCTTCTATTGCAAACAGTAATCCGTTGTTATCAAGGTTTTGCTGATTACTTAAACTTAATTTCCATTGTCCATTAGCATAAGGAAAATAAACGTTTACATCGTACTGGCTACTGTTTAAACCAGCCTCTGGCGATAGGTTTATTTCAAGCGCTCTAAAATAGGATGCGCGTGCATTTCTGAGTAAACTCAATTGCGATTCATTTGCCTCGCCAGTGAGTTCTTCGTACCAACGTTGCATGGTGGCATAGGGTTGTTTTAAATAGAGTAGGGCGTTTAGTTCATCTAATTTGCTTAGTGAACCTTCAGCTATAAGCTGTTTCGCTTTATTAAACTCGCCGTTGGTCATATAAAGTTGTAGCTTTTGCCATGGCTCTAATTTTTGTGCAGCTCGGCGTGCTAACCACCAGTTTGTTTGGGGCTCACCAATAGTGTCGGGGGCAAGTTCTTCCATTGTGTTTAATTGCATTAAATGAGGAACAGCCATCGCGCCCGCCCAGCGAAACATTAAGCCTCTATATGCATATTTATCTTTAGGTAAGTGTTGCAGTAAATAGTGATTAAGTTCAGCAGCATTTGCATAATATCCAAGTTGTTTCATTACATCGGCTAAGTTAACCAGTGTTGTTAAGTCACTTGGCTCTGCAATGGCCAATTTACGCAAATAAAAGTAGGCACTGTTATATGATTTTTCATAAATAGATAGGCTAGCTAAGAGCTGCGTCCACGCATAGGAAGTGTCGCTTTGAGAATAGCGTGTTAAAATGCGGCCAATCATTACAGTGTCATGCATTTGCAGCGCTAACCAACCTTGTGCAAGCACAACATCAGAGTCATATTCGCTTAATTTAGCAGCGCGGTTTAAAGTTGTATAAGCTGAATTTAAATCACTTTGGTTTTGATACCAATTAGAAAGAATTAACCAAGCAGGATAGAGAGCTTTATTATATCGTTGTTTATCAAGTTCAGCATGAATACGTGCAACTGATTTAGCATCATTTACTTGTGTGCTTAATAATGCAATTTGAATCAATTGACGGTCAGTTTGCGACTCACTTTTCCATAAATAATCAAGAAGCTCCTGAGGCCTACCTTCAAAGCGCAGTTGTTGGTAGTGCAGCATGTCGCCTACGCTCAAAGGACTTATTTTTTGTAACTTCTCTAATGCATATAGCTCATGAGCTTTGTCCTTAACTCGCATTGCCATGTCAACATTGGCGCTCCAAAACTCATCGTCAGAACTTTCATGTTTGTTTTTTAGTACTTGCAGAGCTGTAGAAAAGTCATCATCTAGCCAAAATGCGCGGGCAATCCAAAGTAAATCTTCTTCATTTTTAGGCCCTTTATATGTAGGCCACAAAGCTCTTAATGCTTTTAAATTACCAGTATCGTGAAGTACTTTTGCTTTCCAATATTGTGATAATGCACTTTTACCATTTATTTGCTCAAAGCGTTCAATATTATTTAATTCTTGCTTTGTGTTACCAATAAATTCGTTAGCTTGCATCCAATTAGCAAAGCCATTACCTTTTAGATTTCTATTTTGGGCTTTATATTCGTATATATCATTAGCGTCTTGGTATAAATATAAAGCGGTGGCATCGTTAATACTATCGGTAAGCATCGCAGGAGTTACAGCTTTGTTAGACATTAGCCATTTAAACTCTCGAAGTGCTTCTTTAGGCTTGTTTTGCCAGCGCTTTATCTTCCAATTTAATAAATGTAGCTCTTTGTCAGCTGGGCTTTGTAGTAATAGCTTTGCAAGTAATTGCTCAGCCCCTTTTGCATTTCCATTTGCTAAACGCAGATGCATTGCTTGTGTTAAGTACTCGCTGTTATTTGGATCGGTCTTTAATAAACTTTCAATGGCTTGAGCCGCATCTTCTGTATTGCCTGCTAAGTTAGCCAAATAAAGTGTGCGTTTAATATTGGCTTGGTCGCCATAGGTTTTCCACCATGCATAAGCTTGTATCGGGTTATTTGCACCAAGTGCAGTTTCAATCGCTTTAGCTGCAATATCAGCATTTATATTTGTTTTATAAATAGCGAATGCTTTGTCTGGTTCGCCTGCGCTTAACCAGTAATCGGCTGCAAGGAGAGGCTGTTTATTTTTTTGATAGTACTGAGCAACTTTTGCATTTAACCCAACTGCTTTTGCAATAGTTAATATTTGTTCGTTCCAGTTTTTATGAGCACCAATTTTTAAAGATAACTCTTCAAAGCGGTCGTCAACTTTAGCACCGCTTGCTAGCCATAATGAGTAGAGCAGCTTTATTTCAAGTGTTGCTTTGCGCTCACCTCTAGGTAGCTTTTCAAGCTCGTTAGTGGCTTGTGAATACTCACTAAGCCCTATATGTAGCTCAACCAATTTAGCGCGTAGCTTTTCGTTGTCGGGCTCTGTATTGAGCGCTGCATTAAGGTAAGATTTCTCAAAGGTATAATCTTGTGAAAGTGCATCATCTTCAAAAAATAAGGTATGGGGAAATAACGCATAAAGTGCAAAACAACTTACAGCTAGTATCGCTAATATTGTTTTTATAGAAATTAACTGAGGGCGCTTTTTAGTATTCATTATAGAGCAGATCCGTTGCAGTTAAGGTAACCATAAAAGTCACCTGTAGGTATTTTGAAATGTGTTAATTTACCCCGATTAATACCTTTGAAGCGCTCACCCAAATTAGATACAAATTCGCAAGAACGTGCATTAATTAAATCAAGTGAAGCGGGCACCCATGCTTTAAAACTAACCGGTCCGTTAACTTGCCAGTTATTAATAACAACATTTGCAGATGCTAAATAAGGTTTTTTACTATTTTGGCTATGATCAAAGCTAAGGCGAGCTATGTTATTTATAATATGTATGTAGTCACCTTTTTCAGTTACACCAGATACACCTTCACTTTGAGCTATGTTTGGCACATCAAAATCGCTAGATATGCGCAGAGTGCGAATGTACTTTGAGCTAAATAACCATTCATTATCACTGTTTTTAGCAAGTGCAGAAAAGTAAAAGTCTTTTGCTACTTTTGCATAGTGGCTTAAATGCACCGGTGTATTTGGCCTTGCTAAAACATAATCAATGTTGTGTTTTAGAGCGTCTAAGCCCGCAAGTACTTCACCTGAATAAAAGTGATAATAAATAGTGTAAGGTTTTAACCTATATGGCTTTTCTGTTATTTCGAATGTTTCGGTTAAGCGTCTAAAGCCGTAATAAGGGCCATGCCATAAGTTTGTGTAAACATTTTCATTTAATATGGGGGCGTAAATTTGATACAGCAAATCTCTTTCAGGGCGACCGATAGGGGAGATGTGAGAAAGGCTTGGGTTATCAGCATTTACATCAGTATTACCGCCATTGACATTTAACACACCAGCGTCACGAGCAAGTTCAAGTGCTTTTGGGCCAGGTGTTGCATCACCAGACCATAGCATCATTACTGTTTTTTTATTTTTAGGTGCGAGCTTGTCATTAATGTACTTTATCGAGTCGGTAATTTCTTTTTTAAGGCTAATTGTGTTGTAGCCAGGCACGTCTAGATGAAAACCGTAATCTGTGTCGTCTTCATCTATTTTTTTTCGCCCAGATAGTGCTGTCCAAAAATAGGGATGACTATAAGTGTGTGAAGCAACTTCTACGTAAGGCAGGTTAAAAATACTACGCGCAATGCCTTCGAGTTTGGCACTTTGTTTAGAATGAATACCGCCTTCTTCAATATCAGCTTGGATCACTGATGACGTTAACGGTAGTTTGTAGTGTTTAATTATTTCATCTCGAATTACTTCTGCTGAATAAGGCTTACCTGCGTAGTGGGCAATACTTGTAAATCCATCTCCATCGATATGCAAAGTAAGCATTCGCCTGCCGCTTTCGGTGGTTGTATCTGGCACTAATATAGGTGGTAACCCCATTGCTTGAGTAAGCAATGTACGCGGATCAATAACCCATTTGCTGCCTTCCATCGGAAATGTATCAATTAGCCAAGGAGCAACCACGACTGCACCATATTTAGTTTTAGCCGCTTGTACAATTATTGTGTTATCAGCTGATTTTATTGTAATTAAAGGAGTCGCATTAGTTGCTAATTTTAGTAAATATGGTTTAACGATAGGGGGAGGTGTTGTGGATTCTCCTTTGAGCCAAGGTGCAAAGCTATCTTGTTTATATGGACCTTCAGGTAGTGTGTTTAACGACTCAATACCCATGTTAAATAGTAATTTAGTTGACTGTGGTAACTCGCCTAAAATAAGTTCTGGCACAACACCTAAATTAGCTTCAAGCCAATTGGTAAGTGTTGGGGTGTAAAATGCATCGCTTGAGGTCCACGAAATAATACCGGCATGTAAGCTAGGGTCAACCAAAGGTAAGTCGCGTTTTGCCATATCTATGTAATCAGGTATGTACCCCAAATACTCAATCATGGTCGCAAGCTTTAAGTGTACGGTAGTGTATATGAGTGGTTTTACGTTACTGTTATAAGGGATTAAAATGCGCCTAGGGATCGGCGTAATTGATGATGTGCCCCACGTTTGCAAGTGACCGTCGGTCACCCACGGATTGAAACCTGCGTCTATAATATTTTGTGCCATAGTAAGGCGATTACCGGGCTTTGCATAATCAATAACTTGGACGTTGAGGCCTAAACTTTGTGCTGTTTTTAATTGTGCGCTTAGCCAATCTTGGTCGTTTTTGTTGGTCACTTTATAGCTATTGTCGGTTGGATTGAAGTGGCTATACAAACCCTCAGCAACTAAGTCACTTGCTAAATTGGCGAGTTTAGGCAATAACTCAAATCCCCGATTGAGGATAAGGTGCTTATCAAAAGTCTCAGATAGTGAGCTTATTATGGTGACTAACCCAGCTTGTTGATCGGGTTTACTGTGTGTAGCATCTAATAGCTGATAGCTATCTAGGGTATCTAAAAATAAGCCGCTAAAGCCGCGTGCTTTTAATGCCGCAGCGCTACTTTTAATATGTTGTTGCCAATGTGCTGATGCTAAATCGGCAATATGGCTATTCCAGTTAGGGTTAACTGCGAGTGAAGACTTACTTTCAATAAACGACTCACCAACACTTAAATAAGCATAGACAGCAATATTACGCTGTTTAAACCAATTAAGTTCGTGCTCAGTCACAAGATCAGGCTGGACTACAACGCGAGAATAAAAGGTCATTTCGGCTAATGGCATCGGCGCTGAGTAGTAAAATGCAATACTATTATTCACAGGCTTTGCAAATACTTGACTAGAAATTAAAAGCACTAGGTATAAAAAATATTTCATTAGTAATTCATTTCAATTAATTTATAACTGTGGCTCAAAGTAATGCGGTCCAATTTATCTAGCTATTTGGTATTAGTAATATAGGGTTATTATATGTTAATGGAAGATTAATTTCTACATGTTAATTCAACCATATACTCAAGGGGTATAATAACATGCTGGTTTGATTAACTCACCACAATAAAACCCATTGGTTTGCCACTCGAGTTATTAAGAGCAACCTACAAACCTATACTTAGAAAAACGATAAAAGAATGTATCAATATGTTACTTACAATAAGAGCTTAGTTTTTTATTACTCACCATCAAGCAGCTCTTTTACATTTTAAGTAACCGTAGAATTGACCTTTTGGCAGACTAAACTGTGTGATATCAGCATTTGATTTACCTTTAAAGCGCTTTCCATCATTAGAAACAAACTCACAAGAACGCCCATTAACTAAATCAATTTTAGCAGGCACCCAGGCTTTAAAACTGACAGCTCCATTCACTTGCCAATTATCCATGGAGACATTAGCTGAAGCTAAATACGGTACATTGTTTTCTTGGCTGTGATCAAAGCTAAGCTTTGCTAAATCATCAGTTATATGAATGTAATTACCCTTTTGAGTGACGCCGGATATTCCTGAACTTTGAGCTACATTAGGAACATCAAAATCATTGGGAATACGTAATGTTCGAATACTTTGAGAGCTAAAAACCCATTCGTTATTGCTGTTTTTAGCAAGAGCTGAAAAATAAAAGTCTTTAGCTATTTTTGCATACTGGCTTAAATGTACTGGCGTATTCGGTCTTGCAAGTACGTAGTCTATATTATATTTCAGGGCATCAAGTCCAGCAGGTAGTTCACCAGAATAAAAATGAAAGTAAATACTATAGGGTTTTAATCTGTATGGTTTTTCTGTAATTTCAAATGTTTCGATTAGGCGCTTAAAACCATAATAAGGCCCATGCCACAAGTTGGTGTATACGTTCTCGTTAATAATGGGTGCATAAATTTGGTATAACAAGTCACCTTCAGGTCGTCCAATTGGCGATACATTTGTAAGAGTTGGGTTATCAGCTTTTACTGAAGTATTACCACCATTCACGTTGAGCACGCCAGCTTTTCTTGCTATGGCTAAAGCCTTTGGTCCTGGAACCGCATCGCCTGACCATAGAATTAATACTGTTTTTTTATTCTTTGGCGTCAGTCGTTCATTAATATATTGAATTGACCCTGAAATTTCTTTTTCTAAATCGACAGAGAGATACCCAGGAATATTTAAATTAAGTCCGTATTTCGTATCATCTTCATCTATGTTTTGTATTCCTGATAGCACTTTCCAAAAGTAAGGGTGGCTATATGTGTGCGATGCAACCTCTACATAAGGTAGTTCAAATATATCTCTTGCAACTTGCTCAAGTTCTTTACTTTGTTTTGAATGTAAGCCGTTAGGCTCTATGTCTGCTTGTATTATGGAGGAGGTTAATGGCAATTTGTACCTTTTTATTACCTCATCGCGAATTACTTCTGAGTTGTATGGCTTACCTTTGAAGTGCGCAATACTACTAAATCCATCGCCATCTATATGCAAAGTTAACATACGCCTTCCGCTTAGAGTCGTTGTATCAGGAGCTAATATTGTGGGTAAATTTAGTACTTTCTTTAACAATTTCTTAGGGTCGATCACCCATTTACTGCCTTCCAGTGGTAAATTATCAATTAGCCAAGGGGCTACTATTATGCCACCCAGTTTAGTCTTACTTCCTTGCGCTAGGATTTTACCATTTGCTGAACTAATGCTAATTAACGCTGTGGCGTCCGAGGTTAACTTAAGGGAATTTGGTCTGATAATTACAGGTGCTTTTGTAGTTTCACCTTTTAGCCAATCGGCAAAGTATTCAACTTTATAAGGGCCAGGTTGCGCATTATTTATATTTTCTACGCCTAAACTAATCAGTAATTTATTTGATTGAGGTAATTCCCCTAATATTAGTTCCGGTACTATTTCTAAACCTTCTTCTAGCCATTTAATAATCTCAGTACTATAAAATATATTACTAGTAGTCCAAGAAATAATGCCGGCATGTAAACTCGGATCTATTCTAGGTAACCTTTCTTTAGCTACATCTACATAATCAGGAATATACCCTAAGTATTCTATGATTGTAGCAAGCTTTGAATGAACAGATTTTTTAACTAATGGTGAAATATCGCTATTATAAGGAATTAATATTCGCCTAGGCACCGGTGTTATCGATGATGTACCCCATGTTTGCAAGTGGCCATCTGTCACCCATGGATTAAAACCTGCGTCTATAATCTTTTGTGCCATAGCGAGGCGGTTATCGGGCTTTGCATAATCAATAATTTGGACGTTGAGGCCTAAGTTTTGTGCTTTTTTTAATTGTGCGCTTAGCCAATTTTGGTCGTTTTTGTTAGTCAGTGTATAGCTATTGTCGTTAGGGTTGAAGTGGCTATACAAACCCTCAGCAACTAAGTCGTTGGCTAAATTAGCGAGTTTAGGCAATAGCTCAAAGCCCCGGTTGAGGATAAGGTGCTTATCAAAAGTTTCAGATAGAGAGCTTATTATGGTGACTAATCCAGCTTGTTGTTCGGGTTTACTGTGCTTGTCATCTAAAAGTTGATAGCTGTCTAGAGTATCTAAAAATAAGCCGCTAAAACCACGTGCTTTTAATGTCTCAGCGCTCCTTTGAATATGTTGTTGCCAATGTGCTGATGCTAAATCGGCAATATGGCTATTCCAGTTGGGGTTTATACTAAGTGATGACTTATTTTTATTAAAGGACTCGCCAACACTTAAATAAGCATAAACAGCAATATTACGTTGTTTAAACCAATTAAGTTCGTGCTCAGTGACGTGTTCGGGCTGAACTACAACGCGAGAATAAAAAGTCATTTCGGCTAGAGGTATCGGGTACGAATAGTAAAATGCAATACTATTATTTACAGGCTTTGCAAATACTTGACTAGAGATTAAAAGCGCAAGATATAAAATATATTTCATTAGTAATTCATTTTTATTAATTCATAACAGTGGCTCAAAACAATATGTTTCAATCTATCTGGTTATTTGGTACTAGGAAGATAGGGTTATTATATGTTAATAAAAAATTAATCTCTACATATTAATTTAACCTTGAGGTCAATGTTTATACTCGCTTACAAATAATCTAACTCGCTGCAATTAAAATTAATTAACTTAAATAAAAGCAGTAAGGCTACGTGGATATTATTTATAGAGAGTGTTTTAAATAATGGATAAACGTTGGATGAATTATTTTTATTAAGACTAAGGTCTCTGCGTTATTGGTGTCTAAAATGCCGAGTTGGGATTATAATATGGCTAAGCTGACTTCTAACTAACTTGGTCCTACCTAATTTCACCTATGCTTTTCTTAATATAAGTTTAAAGCGATATAAATGAGCGAAGTTATTTTGGGCAAATAAGTAAATCTGCAAACTATATTAGTTTTGCTAGATTTTAGTTGTTGCTGCACACACACCTTTATTCACCTCGGAGAAAAAATGAGTAATTTAAGCTTGAAAAACAAATTGCTGTTACTAGCTATTTTACCGCTAATGCTACTTTTGATCAGCTTAATGCTGAGTTCTTATTATTTAGAGAATAAAAATCAGCAACAAAATTTTGAAGCATTTCAAACTAAGTTAATAAGTGACAAGCAAACGTTACTAAGTACCGAAATTGAAATTGCTAGCAAAATTGTTCGCTATCAATTAGCAAATGGCTCTGAGCAAGATGCTAAAAACGCTTTAAGAGACTTAACATTTGGCCAAGGTGGTTACTTTTTTATATACGACACCAATGGCATTAGTGTTTTTCATGCATTACTAGGTGATGCTATTGAAGGGCAAAACAAAATAGGGATGACTGACCCTAACGGTAAAAAAATAATAGTGGGCTTATTAGAGCAAGCTAGAAAAGGCGGTGGCGCTTTTAACTATCATTTTCAAAAACCAAATACCACAGGCTTAGTTGAAAAGATGGGCTATGCAGCAATGATACCAGGCACAAACTGGATGATTGGTACTGGCGCATATATGGATGATATAGACGCAGAGCTACTTAAATACCAAACAACAATGCAAGAGCACATGAATGATAAGGTAATGACCTTATTATTAATTGCTTTATTTTGGGTTGTTTTAACAATTATATGTGCGTTAGTTGCCGCAAACACAATGGTAAAACCAATACAGCGCATGGCGCAAAGCCTTGACGATATTGCAAAAGGTGAGGGCGATTTAACTAAGCGTCTAGACATTGATACTAATGATGAAATAGGTCAACTTGGCGAAGCATTTAATATGTTTGTAAGTAAGCTACATGGCATTATTGCTAATGTGGTTGATGTAACACACGATGTAAAAACAGCTTCTGGTGACATAAATACACAAACACGATTAATTGAAGACAAGTTACTTAATCACAATCATGAAACAGACCTTGTTGCAACGGCTATTACCGAAATGTCGGCTACTTCTCATGAGGTGGCTCAAAATACAAACCAAGTGGCAGAGTCAACTCAAGCGGCAACGCAAGAAGTTGCTAAAGCTCAAGAGTGTGTTGATATTTCACTCTGTGAGGTTTCAAACTTAATGGGCGAAATTAACCTAGCTGCTGAACAGGTTGATTCACTCAGTGATCAATCTAAAAAGATTAATAGCGTACTAAGTGTAATTGGTGGAATTGCTGAGCAAACAAACTTACTTGCACTCAATGCTGCAATAGAAGCTGCGCGAGCAGGTGAGCAAGGCAGAGGGTTTGCAGTTGTAGCCGATGAAGTAAGAAGCCTAGCAAGTCGTACTCAAGTTAGCACACTAGAGATTAGTGAAATGTTGAGTGAGCTACATAATTTAGTATCAGATGCAGTTGCAGCAATGCAAGCAAGCCAAAGTAGTTGTAATCGCTCTGTTGAATCCTCTCGTGCTATTTCAGAAAGTTTAGGCGCTGTAACAAGCTCAGTTAGATCAATTAACGACATGAGCACACAAATTGCGACAGCGGCGCTGGAGCAAAGTAGCGTTACAGAAGAAATAAACCGTAATGTATTTGCTATTCAAGAAATAGTTAATGAGCTAACTATTTCAAGTAAAACCACCTCTTCAGTTGGTCAGCATTTAGCTGGGCGTGGTGAAAGCTTAGGACACTTAGTTGGCCAATTTAAAATTTAACAAAGCTTAAAGCCCTACACTAAAAGCCGCTAATAGCGGCTTTATTTTTGTGGGCGATTTTTTATAAAAATTATTGAATTTTTTGTATGCGTTAAGGTCTATCAGCATGCAAATATACTTATACAGTGGAATAACCATGCAAAACATGCCATCAATTAAACGTTGTACTCGAGAAGAGTTAGCGCCAGAGCAAGATTTGGGGCGTTTAGTCTCTTTTTTACGTTCGAGATTAGCCATTCATGTTGATGCCAAGTTACTTCCTATGGACTTAACTTCTGCGCAATATATTGTGGTTGTTCTACTTGCGAGAGAGTCGGTTAATACGCTTGCAGGACTTTGCGAATATATGGTTTATGATCGTGGCGCTATGAGCCGCTTACTAAACCGACTTGAAGAAAAAGGACTCATTATTAAAACGCAATGTGAGCTTGATAAGCGCTCAACTATTTTGTGTTTAAGTGAAAAAGGTAAAGCTCTTTGTCCTGAAATTATGCCTGTAGTGAACGAAGTCTATGCGCAAGCATTAAATGGTTTTTCAGAGCCAGAAAAAAACCAAATAATCGACTTACTATTCAAAGCTATAAATAATCTTGATTCACTGCCAGACTCCCCCCAAAAGTAGATTATCAATAAAATAGCGATACTGTTTCAATAGAAAGTTAGCGTGCTAATTAGTTGATCTGATTGTGCGCAGAATCTAACTTTGATAATATAGTTGCCTAGGCAATTAAGGTTATCATCTTGTTAGGTTTGTTATGATTGAAAATAATTTGTTAGTACAATTACAACAGCAATATCCAGAACATACTTTTATGCAACATCACTTAAGTGTTGTCCATAAGGGACGTTTTGCTAACGCGATTGTGTATCGATATAAAGATAATGAATTTGATTTAATCGTTAAAGATTTTAGCCAAAGCCCCTGGTTTATCCGCAAAACATTTGCACGAATGTCGGTAAATCAAGAGTATAAAGGGTTGAGCCGTTTAGCAGAGCTTGATGCAGTTGCTAACCGCCTTTGTAGATTGTCGCCGATAGCGGTTGCTTATAACTATATTGAAGGCACGCCACTGCGCGCTTTAATTCATGAAGACAAAACACTACCTGTTAACTTTTTTAGTGAGCTTGAGCGTCAAGTAGCAAAAATGCATCGCAAAGGCATCGTGCATTTAGACTTGCGTAATATGGGTAATATTTTATGCGGCGCAGACGGTAAACCTTACTTTATTGATTTTCAGTCCACTATTAGCTTTTCTCGTTTTCCACGTTGGTTGCAACGCTTTATGCGAGGATCTGACATGTCAGGCGTATATAAAGCATGGAATAAATTGGGTGAGCAGCCTCTGCCACAAAAAAAGCAAGACTATTTAGAGCGCTTTAATCACGTGCGTAAACGCTGGATTTTTAAAGGTTACCCAATACAGCGTGGCTATGCGTGGGGCACTGCACTTATTACTCAATTTGTAGATTCTGACTTAGTACGAAATATTACTGATAGACTTTAATTTAAAGCATAAACCATAATTTAAAAACACCTAATTCATTGTGTGATTTTGCCCATATTAGCCTAGCTAATATGGGATTTTTTTTATTATAAGTAATCCCTTTAGTTTGTTTACTTGTTGTTTAATCCCTCAAAAATAATTCCTTTTACTGTTTTTTTAATTTTTTAAAATAAATATTAGTACTGCATTTAGTTTGCCCATACAATGCGCAAAAATAGCTTGCGCATGCTTAATAAGTTCACGTTTTTTCTGCAATTTTTTATTGTTCAAGTAGACTATAAATAATGTGCGCTTTTAAATTTTAAGGTTTTAAGATGATTGAGTATCCGGTAGACCAACTTCCACAGCTCATAAATGATTTATTGCAATGCGATACAACAGAACGCAAAAATAAATTATTAGCAGATGCGCAGTTAACGCTTTCAACAGAGCACCTGTCATTACTTTTTGAGGCGATACCAAAAGAGCAACGACTTGAAATTTGGCAGTTGCTTGATGAAGACACGCAACACGAAATTTTTGTTAATTTAAGTGAAGATAGTTGTTTGTGGTTGCTACAAACGCTAGAAGACACTGAGGCTTTTAAACTTCTTGATGAAGTTAATGTAGAAGAGCTACTGGAACTTGAAGAAGTTATACCAGAGCGATTTGTTGAGTATGCAAAAAAGCAACTCGATGAAGCGCAAACCAAACAATATGATTTAGCGCAGCAATACCCGCCAGAGCAATTAGGTCACTGGTTAGGTTTTGACTTTTTAAAAGTATCGGAGAAGCTAACAGCCGGTGGTGCTAAAAAATTGCTACACAAAGGTTTACCGCAATACAGTGAAGTTATTTATTTAGTAAGCCGCAAGGGTAGTTTAATAGGTGAGGTTGCGGTAAATGATTTAATAAAAGCCAGCGACACCGATAACTTAATGACATTGGCAAATCATGACTTTTCATCGCTCCATGCTGATGATGATTTATATGAAGCGGCAGAAGTGGTGATCCACAGTGAAAAAATGGCACTGCCAGTGGTTAATGTTGATAACAAATTACTTGGGCGATTAACCATTGCCTCTGCTTATGAATTACGACAAGAAATTGCTGATGAAGCAGCCGCTAAAGCCGGTGGTTTACGTGAAGACGAAGACCTGTTCGCAAGTGTGCGAAAAAGTGCTAAAAACCGTGGCATATGGTTAGGTATTAATTTAGCTACTGCCTTTTTAGCGTCGTGGTTTATCGGTTTATTTGGCGCAACGATAGAACAAGTTGTAGCACTAGCGGTATTAATGCCAGTGGTCGCTTCTATGGGGGGAATTGCAGGTAGTCAAACATTAACCGTTATTGTGCGAGGTTTAGCGCTTGGACAGGTTACAGATTCAAACCGTAATGCGTTGCTTAAAAAAGAGCTGCGTGTTGGCGCTGTAAATGGCTTGGTATGGGCGTTTGTAATCGGCCTACTTACCTTTTTATGGTTTAACGACTTAATGCTTAGTATTACGATTACGGTAGCCATATTATTGAATTTAGTGGCCGCGTCACTAGCAGGTGTTGTTATTCCGTCTATTTTAGACAAAATGAAAATTGATCCTGCGTTATCTGGTTCGGTAATTTTAACTACCGTTACCGATATTGTTGGGTTTGTTACCTTTTTAGGTTTAGGCAGTTTATTGCTTTTATAAGCCTTATACCAATTCGCTTAATTAAGTGAATTGGTATTACTAACAGGAAAATACAATGACCTTTGAAGTCATGATTTGGTGTGCAATTGCTTTGTGTATTTCACAATCGGCAATATTTTCGGGCTTAAACTTAGCGTTTTTTTCACTAAGTAGGCTTCAGCTTGAAATGGAAAGTGCAAAAGGGAACGAGGCGGCCATAAAAGTCATGGCCCTTCGAAACGACTCTAACTTTTTATTATCGACTATTTTGTGGGGTAACGTAGGTATTAACGTACTACTTACACTACTTTCTGATTCGGTATTAATGGGCGCAAGTTCGTTTTTATTCTCAACTATCGCAATTACTATTATTGGTGAAATAACACCACAGGCTTATTTTTCGCGTAATGCGTTAAAAATGGCGAGCCTACTTTCGCCGTTAATTAAGTTTTATCAGATTCTGTTTTATATAGTTGCTAAGCCAACTGCTTTAATTCTCGATGCATGGTTAGGTAAAGAGGGGATTACGTACTTTGCTGAAAGTGAGCTCAGGGGTATTATTCGCAAACACATAGAGGCTGAAGAAGCTGATGTTCAACACGTTGAGGGAATAGGCGCGCTTAACTTTTTTAGCTTAGATGAAATAAGCGTAACCAAAGAGGGTGAGGTAATTGATCCAGACTCGATTATTGCTTTGCCTACTAAGCTTGATTTGCCTATTTTCCCAGACCTTACATTAACAACTGATAATGAGTTTTTACGCAAACTACATAAGTCAGGTTATAACTGGGTGATCATTACCAATGAAGACGGTTGGCCTTTATTAGTGGTAGATGCTGACGGCTTTTTAAGATCAGCGTTATTTGAGCCAGATACGTTTGACCCTTATCACTATTGTCACAGACCTATAATTGTTGCTGATGAAGCGATGCGTTTAAGTGAAGTGATTTTAAAAATACGGGCTAATCATTCTTTAGATAAATCGTTTGATGGGGCCATTGATCACGATGTGGTATTAGTGTGGAGCGATGTGAAACGCATTATTACCGGCGCTGATATATTTGGTCGGTTGCTCAAAGGTATGAGTGCACCAAAACTCGAACTGCATGAAAATACAGAGAATAAAAAGCCGCTGTAAAGCTGTCTCTTGATCACAAGTCTGACTCAAGAGATTTTGCTAAATCGTAGCCTTCCAGGATGGCTTGTAACTTAAGCCATCCTTGCCATAACACTTTCACAGATGCACGCCCTGTGCGCTTGG
>NZ_JACJEK010000016.1:0-111972 GCF_014164015.1 Pseudoalteromonas sp. SR41-1 | reverse complement strand
CAGGCCGGTATTCTAACCAACTGAACTACCACTCCGCAGTGGTATGTGCATGGGGTAATGCACTTACAAATTTTAATCATGATATCAAATGGCGGAGTGGACGGGACTCGAACCCGCGACCCCCGGCGTGACAGGCCGGTATTCTAACCAACTGAACTACCACTCCGCAGAGATATCATTATACTTGTTATTACTTAATTTGTTGGCGGAGTGGACGGGACTCGAACCCGCGACCCCCGGCGTGACAGGCCGGTATTCTAACCAACTGAACTACCACTCCAGCATACAAATTTTGTAATATAACATTGTTTAAATAGTTGGCGGAGTGGACGGGACTCGAACCCGCGACCCCCGGCGTGACAGGCCGGTATTCTAACCAACTGAACTACCACTCCAGCGCATATTTAAACTGTTATTTTTTCTTATTGGCGGAGTGGACGGGACTCGAACCCGCGACCCCCGGCGTGACAGGCCGGTATTCTAACCAACTGAACTACCACTCCATAATAAGAATATGTTTTACAACCATACGTTGTGTAAGTGTTGGCGGAGTGGACGGGACTCGAACCCGCGACCCCCGGCGTGACAGGCCGGTATTCTAACCAACTGAACTACCACTCCAGCTTTTACTTACAAGTTTTACGAAAATGGCGGAGTGGACGGGACTCGAACCCGCGACCCCCGGCGTGACAGGCCGGTATTCTAACCAACTGAACTACCACTCCATATTTTCGTTGCTGTTTAGGTCTCCCTGACAGCGGCGTGAATAATACGAACCAACCCCTATTTCGTCAAGGGCTTTTTTGTTTTTTTATAGGTTTTTTAGTCATCTGTCATCGAAAGGTTTAAAATTTCACCTGATCTGTCATTTTTTGAGCCATTTTTACCGACTTGATTTTTTTCTGTGTCGGCAACACCACCTTCACTTGTTTTCTTTTTCTTTAAAAAAGGCAGCTTCACTTTAAATTTAATCGGTTTTTTCTGAACAAATATACGAATTAACAACCAACCGAGTAATAAAATGAGCGTATTGCAGCCTACAATTAAACTAATAATTGCCGATGTGGCCATTTTTTCTTCAACAGGCTCACTCTCAATCATTTTATCTGGCGTAATAATTGTTGCCGAATCAATTTCGGGCACCGCTTCTATGGGTCGTTCTATCTCAAATTTATACGTTGGTAGCGTTGCCATAAATTCACGGCCATTAATATTAGTGCCAAAAACAGACAGTTCAACACTATATCTACCCCAATCATAATTTTTAACACTAAGCTGACGTGAGTCTTTAGCTGCAGCATCTATGGTAAACATTTGCTCTTCGTTATTGGGATAGTAGATTTTTCCCTGGATGATGACTGTCTCTGGCTTAACAATACTTGGGTCTATATTTATAGTTAACAGATGCTCGTCTGTGTCTTGTTCTGCTAACGCGACTTCGGTTATAAAAGGTGGCTCGTGCACTTCTATTGTATTTTGCACAATGCGGCGCTGCAGCAGAGGTGTTGCCACGTAAAGCTCTGGTGTCCATTCACCCGCAGGAAAATCTAAAGTAAACTCGCCGGTAAACACACCATCTTTAGGACGCTCATCAAATCCACGTCCATCGTCTTTAAATTCCGCTACTTCTTGAATGCCTGCGCCAAAGTTAGCAAAGTTTTCATTGTTGGTACTTACAAAGTCAACATTAAGGCTCACAACATCCCTAAATAGGTTTGTGTTAATTGGCTCACCGTCGTTTAGTATTTTCCCGGTGATTTTTATTGTCTCCCCCCTAAACAACATTGAAGGAAGAGGCTCTGCCTCAAGAGATATTTCGCCTAATACAACTATTCTGCTGTCGGGTAAAATACTGCCTATTACTTGCCAAGGACCCGCCATAGGTTTTTTTATGGTAACTAAATCGTAGCTGAGTTCGTCAAACCAATCTAAGTTAGGGTTTTTAACTGAGTCAGTAGCAAAGTACTTACTGCCATCGGGCCGCACTAAAATAACAGCAGGTGCACCTGATTTTCTAAAAAACAGCAGTGTTATTTCATCTATTTTGCTATCTATGCGAAAACGATTATCAAGTAAAGGGATCTCATTTTGATGCCCATCGCGCTTGAGCACTTCTACTTGCTTTACGCCATATGCATTGCCAGTAAATAAACTAGCGGCACATAACGCTGTTACAAAATACATCGTTTTCATTAAATCGCCTTATTCTGCGCGCCATATACATTGGCCGCCTTCTTTGTTTACAAGATCTAATCGTGCTTCGTGTGCGCTTTGCTCAGCGTCGCTTGCTCGCAATACAACTAATGGGGCTCTATCGCTATTTAAACGCTTTATACCGCCTTTCTGTTGCTCGCTGCCGTCATCTTTGTTTTGATTCAAATTCAGCTTTGTTTGACCACCCGTCATGGCAAGGTAAACATCGGCTAAAATTTCAGAATCCAGTAGCGCGCCGTGAAGTGTTCGCTTTGCGTTATCTACATCGTAACGACGACATAATGCATCAAGATTGTTCTTTTGACCTGGATGCAAGTCACGCGCCATTTTAAGCGTGTCGAGAACTTGACAAAAAGTCTCTGTTTTAGGATAGCCCTGATTAAGTAGTGCAAATTCATTATCCATATGGCCAATATCGAACGGCGCGTTATGAATAACTAACTCTGCCCCTTCAATATAGTCGAAAAACTCTTGGGCAATTTGATGAAATAACGGTTTATCACGTAAAAATTCGTTAGTGATACCGTGAACGTCGATTGCTTCTTCTTCGCTTGGGCGTTGTGGGTTTATATAAACGTGAAAGTTATTGCCTGTTAAACGGCGATTTACTAACTCCACACAACCAATTTCTATAATACGGTGCCCTTGTTTAGGGTCGATGCCGGTGGTTTCTGTATCTAAAACTATTTGTCTACGTGCCATATCGAATTTAGCCTGATTCTGGTATCTTTCTATAATCACTTTATTGTACATAAGATCAAGGTAAAACAGTGCAAAAAACCGTAGAGATTTACACCGACGGCTCATGTTTAGGTAATCCAGGCCCCGGCGGTTATGGTATTTTTATGATTTATAACGGCCACGAAAAAGAAATGAGCCAAGGTTATAAACTCACAACAAATAACCGAATGGAAATGCTCGCGGCTATTGTAGCCCTAGAATCACTCACTCGAGAATGCGATGTAAACCTAACAACCGATAGCCAATATGTTAAGCAAGGCATTGAATCGTGGATCACTAACTGGAAAAAACGTGGCTGGTTAACATCAGCTAAAAAGCCGGTTAAAAACGTCGATTTATGGAAACGCTTAGATAAAGCCTGTAGCGAGCACAATGTAACTTGGAAGTGGGTTAAAGGGCATAGCGGCAATAAATACAACGAAATAGTTGACGATTTAGCGCGCGATGCCGCTGGCAGTAAAGATTTACTAGAAGATGTAGGCTACCAGCCTTAAATTTATTCTAAGCTAGTTGTTATACCAATTTTATTAAAAACATGTTCATTCTATCGCATTAAATAACTCACTAACTGCGTTAAAAATTATTCATATAGAACAACTATATGTCACAATTTTCGCCTTGTTAATGTGCTATTTTCTTAGCGCTATGATAGATCACTTATTTAATGCAATTGGTATTATTTTTTTGCTCGCACGATTTAAAGTGTTGCTTTGACGTTTGTCTAAGCCCTGCCCCTTTTACTGGTGCAAACTGCGGCCTAGCATGCCACTTAGGTTTTATCGGCGTAAGTGGCGCAACTCTTTTTCGTGCCACCAGCATATAAACACTGCCCATTGGTTTTAAATACTGTTTTGCAAAAGTCCGCCAAAACTCAAATCTTGATAACCTGTTACCTCTTGCCAGTGATGAATAAATAAAACGTTCGTCACTTACAATTTCAAAACCCAATAAATTTAGCCAATCTTTAACCCTCGCAGGGGTAAAAAAGCGCCCCGTCCATGGTAACTTCTGACCACTAAAAGGCAGCATTTGTGCAAGCCCACACAAACTAAACGGATTAAAACCAGTCACTAGTATATAACCGCCCGGAATAAGCGTGCGATGTGCTTCTCGTAAAATGTGATGTGGGTCTGAATGATACTCTAAGCAGTGGCTTAGTATACAAGCATCAATACTGTGCTCGTAAAATGGCAATTCATCTATGTCAGCAACTACCCCAGTGTAAGGCCCAGGCTCTGCAACACACACTTGGTGTTTAATCGTACTTATACTTGTGTTTAATTCGCCACTTAAATTACCCAACTTAAGCATATGATAGCCAAACATACGCGGAAGCCATTGCTCCATTTTACGTTCAATATCTGTGCGTAAATAATCCCCATGAGGAAACTGCTGCCACGACAGTGGTTTGGGTCCTTCTTGAAAACTAAGGGCTGGTTTCATTTTTTGAGCTCGTTATACTATGCGATAAGTGTCACTTTATAGAGCAATTTACCATGGTGCAAGTCAAAGCAATTAAAGCCTTTTCTGATAATTACATTTGGTGTTTAACTACCGATAACAGTAACCAAGCATGGGTAGTCGATCCAGGCCAAGCACATCCCGTATTAACGTACTTAGCTGAGCACAAACTAACGCTTGGTGGCATTTTAATTACGCATCATCACTACGACCACACTGATGGCGTAGCTGAATTAGTTGACGCCTATCCAGATATATCGGTTTATGGCCCTGCAAATAGTCCATTTAAAGGCGTCACTCACGCACTCACTGATGGACAAAGCATCAGTGTGCTTAATATTAACTTTACTATTTTAGCAACTCCTGGGCACACGCTTGATCATATTTGTTACACAAATGATGAACTTGCTTTTACAGGCGATACATTATTTAGCGGCGGATGTGGGCGCTTATTTGAAGGCACGCCAGAGCAAATGTGGAAATCTTTTAATAAACTAAGAGAGCTGCCTGCAAGCTGTGTTGTTTATTGCACGCACGAATACACGCAAGCTAATCTTGCCTTTGCCGAAGCAGTTGAACCACGCAACCCAGAACTCCTTGCGTACAGTAAAAAAGTAGATGAATTACGCAGTAATAATCAAATTTCTCTACCGACCTCTATTGGACAGGAGCTAAAAATAAATCCATTTATGCGTAGCGATTTGCCAACCATTATAGAGTTAGTGCCAGAGAAATTTATCTCGGTTACAAAAAACAATGAACCTTGGGGAAACTTTGCGAGTCTGAGACAGTTCAAAGACAATTTTTAATGCAAAAACTAATACTTTAATATTTATTTCATTAGAATCATTAACTTAAGATATAGTGATGATTCTATTTCTGCGTTTTAAAAAGTCATTAAGTGGCAATGTTAACTCATAACAGGTAGTATTCGCCGAGTTTTTTACCCGATGTATTGGTATTTATGAATAAATCTCCCCTATTAGTAGCCTTGGCGTTAGCGCTAAGTGGTTGTCAAACTGTGACAACATTAGAGTCAGACTCTCAAGTTGCCACACAAGCAAACCAACAACTCGAAGGCGCAAGTCCTAACGACATTAACAATGCATTGATGGTAAACGCACAATATCAGCAAGTTGACTCTGATGAGCAAGAAGCGCCCGTGTTTGATGATGTGTGGGAGCGAATTCGCTACCAACTTTCTATCGAAATACCGCAAAACCGCCCTGTTGTTACTGAACGTAACTATTACGCTCGCCACCAAGCCTATTTAGATCGTATTTCTAAACGTGCAGAACCTTACTTACACTTTATTGTTGAAGAAGTAGAAAAGCGCGAAATGCCAATCGAAATTGCACTACTGCCTATTGTAGAAAGCGCATTTGACCCATTTGGTTATTCTAATCGCAGCGCATCGGGCATTTGGCAGTTTATGCCTGCAACCGGTGAGCGATTCGATTTAAAACAAAACTGGTGGTACGACGGTCGTCGCGACATAGTGCAGTCGACTCGCGCAGCACTTGACTACTTGTCGTATTTACATAAAACACTTGAAGGCGATTGGCTAAATGCGATTGCTGCTTATAATTCAGGTGAAGGGCGCTTGATGCGCGCTATTAAAAAGAATCGTAAAAAGCATTTACCTACCGATTTTTGGTCTCTTGATTTACCTAGCGAAACAACAGCCTACGTACCAAAGTTATTAGCACTTGCCGATTTATTAAAACGCTCAGATGATTTTAACGTTACATGGCAACCAGTAATTAATGCACAAGTGGTTGAAGTGGTTGATGTTGGCTCGCAAATAGATTTAGCACTTGCTGCTGATATGGCCGATATGACGCTTACTGAGCTATACAGATTAAACCCTGGTTTTAACCGCTGGGCAACTGATCCTAATGGCCCACATTCTTTATTACTGCCAGTAGATAAAGCAGAGCAATTTAGCCAAAAACTAGCAAACACTGATGTTAAAAACAGATTACGCTGGCAACGTTATATTGTGGCTCGAGGCGACAGCTTATCAGTAATTGCCAAAAAGTTTACAACGAGCTCAAGTGCAATCCGATCGCTTAATAAACTCAAATCAAATACGATTAAAGTAGGCCAAGAGTTACTAGTCCCGCTTACTGATGGCGCTATAAATAGCGAACATTTACCAAAGCAGATGCGTTTAGCTGCTAATAAAGCAACTCGCACAAAGCTTTCGCACACAGTAAAAAGTGGCGACACGTTATGGGACATTAGCCGCGAATATGACGTAACTATGGATGAGTTGGCTAAATGGAATAAGCTAAAGAAAAACTCTGTACTGCGCCTAAATCAAAAACTTACTGTGTATAAGTCAGCTAATAAACCACAAGCAACGGCAAGTACCAACCGTACTATTACATACAAAGTACGCCGTGGTGACTCACTTGCACGTATTGCGTCTAAGTTTAATCTAAGCGTTAACGAAATTATTAAGTGGAATAATTTAGCCGGTCAAAAATACTTACAACCTGGCCAAAAGCTAAAACTTAAAGTAGATGTCAGAAGTAGTTAATTTATAAAACTATATTAAAAGTAAAAAGGAGCGCATGCGCTCCTTTTTTAATACTTTAAAATTAAAGGATTAAGCAGGTAGTTTTTCTAGCCATACTTTTAACCAAGGCTCGGCTACCGGCCACGGTTCGAAATCTTCACATGCATCTATTTCTAGGCGGTTGCCCACAGGCTTTGCTTGTAAATCGCGAAGTAGCTCGTCAAAGCTTCGCCCTGCGCCACAAAATGTATCGCCGTAACATCTGTCACCCATTGCAATTACACCAAATGGTTTATCGGTAAGCATTGGGAAAGTGCTATTCATTGCAAAGTACAATCCGGCCAAATTACTCGGTACATCACCTTGGCCTGTTGTGGAGGTAACAATCAAAATATGCGATGCATTTTTTATATCATCTAGTGATGCTTCAGTAATTACTGTAGCAGTATGACCCGCTTGCTCTATTGTGGCTGCAACTTCATCGCTTAAACGCTCTGCACCGCCATTAACGCTGCCTACAAAAATACTAATATGTGCCATTAATAATCCTTTTCTTGCTCTGGCCAACCTAGCTGCTTACATATTTCAAGCATGTCTTCACCTAGTGGCGCTTTAATTGTTATTGATTCATTACTATAAGGGTGCACAAAACTAAGCTCTGTTGCAAATAACATTAGGCGTCTTAGCTCAAAATGCTCCCTAAAAAATTGATTATGCTGATTATCACCGTGATTTACATCACCAATGATAGGCAGTGATAAGTGCTTTAAGTGTCTGCGAATTTGATGCTTGCGCCCGGTTTTTGGAAAACACTCAACTAACGAGTAACGTACTGTTGGATACTTACCTATAGGGATAGGCAATACAGCTTGGTGCAAGCAATTAAACTGGGTTTGCGCTTCTTGCGGTGCTTTATCTTGATCTGCAAACTTATCGGCTATTTTATCAAGTTCTTCTTTAAGCGGTTTATCTAAAAATACTGACTCTGGCGCAAAACCGCGTACTAAAGCCAAATAGCGCTTAGCAATAGTACCTTCAATAAATAGCTGGTTCATATCGCGAGCTGCTTCAGAGCTCAGTGCGAACAGCAATACGCCCGACGTAGGTCTATCGAGCCTATGTACTGGAAATACATGTTGCCCTAGCTGGTCGCGCAACATTTGCATAGCAAACTGGGTTTCGTGTTTATCTAAAAACGAGCGATGCACTAATAAACCTGAAGGCTTATTTATAGCCACATAGTTTTCATCTTGATACAAAATAGTCAGCTCGCCATATTCAATAGGCGCTGGACGCTCACTCATTTGGTTCTCCTAAAAAGGTATCAAGGGCTGTTAGTAATTCAATAATTTCATCGCTTCCGGCTTTATTCACAAGTGTCATTTGCGCCATAGGGGCAATAGCAAAGTTACGCGGCAGTGGTTGCCTATGTGTTATTAATTGCTGTATTTTGTCAATAAATACAAACTGTAACCACTGCTCAAATGCCATTGTATCGTGACAAAAAGGAGTATTTGAAAGCAGTGCCTCAGCGTCTATTGGCTCACTTTGCCAAAGCGCGTGTTTTTGTAAAAGTGCCGTTAGCTGCACTAAATAAGTTTGGGTTTGCTGGTACATAACCACCCTCTTTTATATATGTAATGCAATTATACCCTGTTCCCTCACAAGCGGCTATGACGTATAATTAATGTAATTTTGCAGTAAAAACAGTTGAGAAAACAATGAGTGATCAAATAGCTACATTAGGTCAGCTTTTAGATGGTGCGGGTACTCAGTGGCGTGCTTTTGATATTGGCAGGCACATTACTAAGCTTGATAAAAAACAATTTTTAGCTATTGAACAAGCTCAAGTGCCTTACCCTTATCCACTTGCTGGTCATGCATGGCTCGCTATTCAATTTTGGGATACTAAAGCCAGTAAAGAACCGTATGTATGGTTTTTAAAATTCCCCCTTGATGAGCAAAGTATGCTGGTAAGTGCTAGTCGCGATCACTTTGCTGATATGGTTATTCAAGCGCTAGGCACTGAAATTACAGGCGAGCAAGCCGATGGAAAGCTTGATAATAACCCTTATGTTTTTACACCAAACGCAAATAAATTAGCGGCATTTAACGCCCAAGTAAAAGTACTATTAAAACAGCCTGCATCGCAGTATTACGAGCATGCACAATTGTACTTTAGCGGTAAAATTGGTTTTGATAATTGGCAAAGTGTTGCACTACAGGGTATTGCCGATTTTGCACTACGCTTAGACAGCGATACAAACTTAAGTAATCTGCAAAAAGCATGGGCGCATTTACCTATTGAAGTACTACAACCACTCAGTGCCATGCTTGAACACGTTGAAATACCAACATCAATGAGTGAGTTACTTGTTGATTACACCCAGGGTGCAATTAGTAACAACGACATAGTGGCTATAACCGCAGCACTAAGATCAGCTTCAAAAGGTCAAGCTCAAGGGTTATGCGCTCAATTAGTCGATACTGTACTAAGCTCACAGGTAAGACACGACTCTGACGTGTTACTAACAATAGCTGGGCGGTGTTTTAAACAATTAGAAAACCCTGAACGCTTACATGTATTTATGGATAATTGCGCACATCATCAAAAAATTGAAGAATTGTTTCCAAGTATTTTTGCTGACTTAGTTGCAATACCAACTATTCGCCCGCATTTACTAGGCTTATTACGTAAAGAAAATCGTAGCGAAACCCTCGCGCGTGCAATTGGAAGGTTATTCTCTTAAATGGCAAGTTTATGGACGTTCATACTTATTGGTAGTGTAATTTACTTATTTTGGCTTAACCGAAAGGTTGCTGAAGCGGCGAACGTTCATGCTAAACGTCAAAGTGAGCAACTGCAGGTGCAGCTAATGAGTGTTGCATGCACAAAACGCCGCTTTGGTTTTTTAAAGAACGGCAAGCCAGGCATTAAAAGTGAATTTATATTTGAGTTTTCAAGCGACGGTGAAAATGCTTATCAAGGTGTGTTAATTATGGAAAATGAGTTTTTGAAAAGTGTGGTTGTTCCACCCCATAAAATATAAAACTTAATATACTTTAGGAGTATGTGTCTTAAATTAATAAATTTAATTCAACACAAAAAACTAAGGCGTAACTAAAGTTACGCCCCAATTGGACTGCATCCTGCTAGATATCCATTATCTTAAATCCGTATTATCATCCCCTGAACGAGTAAACAACCTTGTTTACCCTCACATTGCATCCTGCAATATCCATGGCCACCTTGGCAAACCCACGAAATCTATCGTTTGGCTACATCCGCAGCATCATCCTTGGTAATCCTTTAAAGTAGCTCCTGCCCCTTTTGCATCCTGCAATATCCATAGCCATCTTGGCAAACCCACGAAATCTATCGTTTGGCTACGTCCCGTAGCATCATCCCTGGTAATCCTTTAAAGTAGCTCCTGCCACTTTTTGCATCCTGCAATGTCCACTTGCCATCTTGGCTGTCCTGCGTAAACTAACGCTCCTGCTACTTCCTGTAGCGTCATCCGTGATTATCCTAAAGTAACTCCTAGCTACTAAGTGCTTCATGCACTTCCTTATTCTTCCTTGTATCCGTTTTAGCTTGTCCTTTATGCTTCCTGCTAGCGTCTGCTATGTTGCCTATTCCGTATCCTTGGCAGTAACTCAATCATTGAGCTATGTCGTCTTGACGAAGAGAAGTTTAAAGCAATCAGGGGGGAGAAATAGGACTTAACATTAAATAAATAAACGTCACAAAAATGAAAAAACAAAATAAACACTGCAGAACAATAACTTAGAACAAAAAAGGCTGCTTATTAGCAGCCTTTAAGTGATAATGCTTACGATGATGTGAGATATATCTCACGGTCTTATGTCCGTTTGGGCGCATTGGCTTACATTATAATTCTAAATAGTTGGCTCAATTATTGGTTTAAACAGTAACTCGCCCTCTACTTGGTTAAAAGTAAGGTGTTTAAATGCTTCAAACTTTTCAGTTTTAAAAAATTCAATGTGCTCCTTACGTGTTACAAATACAGCCATCCCTGTTGACTCAGCGTTGCATTTAACTAAGTCGTCAAGCCCGCGTAGTAAGTAACGACCAAAGCCTTGTCCATGAAAATGCGGATCTACGGCAATAAAAGCTAAAAAATAGTAATTGCCTTTTTGTTTAAGGGCGTCTCTAATTGTTTGTTCTTTATCTATTAATTGATTTGTTTGTAAGTAGCCCGCACTCAGCATTAATTTTAAACGCCAGTGCCAATAACGCTGCGCTTGTAATTGGCTATTAGATTCAAATACACACGCTACTGCTTTTAATTTATCGTTGCGGTATAAACCAATTAATGGCTGTTTTTCTTGCCAAAAACTACTGAGTTCTTCGCGAATTAATGATCGTAATTTTTTTTCGTAAACTGATTTATTTTCGTCATTGTAGCTAAGCATGTTTAGTAATACAGGATCGTCATGATAAGCCTGATAAATTAGGCTCGCTGCAGTACTAATATCTTCTGCAGCTAAATACTGTACGCTGAACGTATCAGCTGGTGTGGTTACACTCATTGTATTTCCTTTATTATTTTAGCTATAGGCTGTTTAACTTTAAACCTAACTATATACCTAAAATTATTAACCGTAAATTCAGCGAGAGTTTAACTAGCAGGAGGTACAGTTAGGTACTAGTATGAATTTTCATTCATTTAAAGGAGCAATATCATGGATACGACAAAACACGACATTAACACACTTTTTGCACAGCTTGGATTACCAAATAGTGATGAGCAAATAGATGCATTTATTGCCTCACATGAATTAGAAGACACAACACTACTCCAAGAAGCTTCTTTTTGGGATGAGGCACAACAACACTTTTTAGCTGAATCCCTCGCACAAGACGGAGATTGGAGTGAAGTAATTGACGAGTTAGATGTACGCATTCGTCAAAGTAAGTAATTTTATTTAATGTACCCTCCCTTATTTATTGCTAACATAGCATCTGCGCAGCATTTATATGCTGCGTATTTATTTTATTAAAGAGTTATATATCTAATGAATTCAGTTGTATTTGATGCAATCAAAGCCCTTCTCGATGAAGGCAAAACCCCTACTGTAGCACTAACTAAAAGCCGTTTGGCGCAACCGGTTCCAATGCCGATGATTATTGCAGCAGTAAGCCAATATAAAAACAATCCTGATTCAATTAATAACTTCATGAGAAACCCACAGCAGTCAGATAATACTGAGCTTAAAACAAGTCAATTAGATAGAATTGAGCAAAAACTCGATAAACTTCTTGCGCTGCTAGAACAAAAATAATTTGAGACTATAAATGTTCGTTGTTGATTTAACTTTTGATTGCTACCAAGACACCACCCTAGAACAAGCCGAACAAGCAATAAATCGCTTAGTAAATGCACTGCGTTTTAATGGTCAAATAATGGGAGAAGAATTTCCAACCGTTTTAAAAGATGGATTTTTTATTACACGCGTAATGTGCCCTACTGAAGATGCAATGCACCCGCTAAATAACAGCCCGTTTGTTAAGCACAGTATCGAAAAGTTACATAGTGCTGGGCTACTTGCGCCAAAAGTAAAAGTGATCGGACAAGATATTCACTCCAACGGCGCTGATTGCTGCAAAGAACCATCAAGTTATATTTTATATACAACCTATGTGCATACGTGCAGCCCGCTTTATTGTGGTGATGACTTTTTGCCTGTGCCGCTATTTCGTATTCCGGCAATTGCTAATGGTGACTATAAAACGCTTATAAAATGGCAAGAAGATTGGCAAGCCTGCGATCAAATTCAAATTAACGGCGCAACCCGTTGTGAATTTCCGGCGCTTGAAGAAATATCGAGTATTAAAAGCGACTTATATAGACGCGGAAAAGACATAACAAAGCGAATTAGTTTTTTAACTAAAAAGCCAACCTATTATTATTTATACCGTGTAGGCGGCGTAGATAAAGCGTCTGAACTTGAACGAAAATGCCCTAGTTGTAATGGCGATTGGAAATTACCTGAATCGTGGTTTGGGTTATTCGACTTTAGGTGTGAGCCCTGTGGCTTAGTGTCTAATATATCGTGGGATTTTCAGTAGTTACACTAAATTAATGAGCAACAATAGCTTGGTGCTAACTGCACCAAGCTGATTGTTGAATAGACTCTAAACCTCTAATGCCTTTAAAAAAGCATTAATGTTGGGAGCAAGTACATGGTGTGTGTTTTTGCCAACATGCTCTAAACATACTTCACCAGTGTGCACCAAAACACTCACTAGTAAATCATCTTGATCTGTTAAACCAATAAATACTGTTTCTGGCTGCTTGAGCTTGCGTTTCATTAAAACGTGACCCGTTATATTTTGCTGTAACAAATTAAAGTCTTCTTCGTTCCATGCTTGTAGTAATTCAACCTGGTGCCCATCAATACTTGCTAAAATACTTCCACCGTACATATGTCCGTATAGCTCGCTAAGCGCTTTTGGAAACTCAAGCTCAAGTGCACTGGCTAAATCATTAAGCGAACCTGCAGGTTGATGACGCGCCCCCTGCCATTGAATGTTTCCTTGCTCGTCAACCTCACCAACTTCACATGGGCTTGGCCATTGCTCGTCGTGCGCAATAAGTGGGTACTTTGCAGTGTTTTTAAGGGTATTTTCGCTAAATTTTTGATGAAGTTGTTCTATAAGCAATGCAACAGACATACTGTGAAACTCATTTAAATTAGATATAATGTCCCCATTGTAACTATTTAAGAGCAAACATGACAGATTACAGCAATTCTCCAGACCTTAAAGGTAGCGTATTAGGCCAATCTACTGAGTATGTAGATGTGTACACGCCAAGCTTGCTTTTCCCTATTGCGCGCAAATTAAATCGTGATGCTTTAAATATTGACGAAGCAGAGCTGCCATTTAAAGGCCAAGACATTTGGACAGGTTACGAGCTTTCATGGCTAAATACTAAAGGTAAACCGCAAGTTGCCGTGGCCTTATTTACCTTTGAATGCCAAAGCAGCCATATTATTGAGTCAAAGTCGTTTAAACTTTATTTAAATAGCTTTAACCAAACCCGATTTGAAAGCATTGATGTAGTAAAACAGCATTTAATTGATGATTTATCAAACGCGGTTAACAGCCCTGTCAAAGTGACTTTATATAATCCTGATGATTACAATTGCTTACCGTGTACAGCGCTGCCAGGTGAATGTATTGATGATTTAGATATTGAGATTAATAATTACGATATTGATGCTAATTCACTTAAAGCAAAGAATGATAACGTAGTAACAGAAACGCTCTACAGCCACTTACTTAAGTCGAACTGTTTAATTACCTCCCAGCCTGACTGGGCAAGTGTGATCATAAGATACACAGGCGAGCAAATATGCCGTGAGTCGTTATTGCGTTATTTAATTTCATTCAGAACACATAACGAATTTCATGAGCAGTGTGTTGAGCGTATTTATAGCGATTTAACAACACAACTTAATATTAAAGAGTTAGAAGTTTACGCGCGTTATACTCGTCGCGGCGGGCTTGATATAAACCCGTATCGCTCTACACATTATAACGATACGCCATTTGCAGTTAAAATTAATCGTCAGTAGGTTATTTTAAACTGGAATATGAGTATAAAAAAAAGGAGCCAAGGCTCCTTTTTTCATTCTTTAATTAATACCAATTCCATTAAGTATGTGATCTAAATTTTACGCAGAAAAAATAATTCAGTTCTAGGCGTAAATTGATGTAAATGGTTGTTCCCTTTGCGAAATTTACAACAAAGAAATGGGTTGTTTTAGCAAGTAAAATAGATCAGCTATTTATTGGAATTGGTATAACTTCGCGCTTAGTGGGTATAGGCATACCACACACATCAACGTAATTATGTGCTTTAACAAACCATGGCTCAACACGGTTTTTACGAGCATTTATTAAGTTTTTAAACACCGATGAGTTTGTTTTCATCACTTTAAATATACTTTTATCGCTTTGTACATCGCCAAGCACTTGTATATTTGTAATTGGGTTAAATGCTTTTCCTTCAGTTGGTATGCGCGTTAAACGGTTAAAATGCTCTATACCCTCTAACACTCGACCAAACACCGTAATGTTTTTATCAAGGTAGCGCGGGCCTTGCCCTATTGTTACAAAAAACTCCGTACTCGCACTATTTATATCGTTGTCGCGCGCCATGGCAAACACGCCACTACAATGCACTTGCCATGTTTGCGTATGTGCTGAGTTTTGAGCTACTGCAAAGCCGTTTAAAAAGCCAGTAACTGGTGCATATCCGTCGCCATTTAGCTCAGTAATTAAAAGTGGTTTGTTTGTTGTTAAATAAAACTCAGCAGGGACTGTTTTATCTGCCGTTTTAATTAACTTTTTACCCGAGCTGTCCCCGCCTTGCGCTACAAAACCTTCAACAAACCGATAAACGCTGGTATTTTTATAAAACCCTTCTCGCGCTAACTTTTTAATATTTTGAACGTGCTTTGGGGCAAGTTGTTCATTAAGCTCAATATACGCATCGCCCGTTGGCAGCGTTACCTTTAAAATATTTTGAGCATCCACTACTCGCCAGTCATTATCTGTTGCACTAGCAATTACCTCACTCGCGCTCAATAAAGGTAGCTCTTGTTTAGCAACATCATCACCTAGTTGTTGAGCACAACCGCTCAATAAAACACTAAGCAGAGCTGGCAATATAATTTTTTTCATCGCTTATATCCTTATAATTATTATAGCTTTGGTTATTCCCAATCAAACTTATATAGCACATCAACATTTTGATATAGGCCGCTCGTTATTTCTATGTATAACTGTGAAAGTAACTGATAACGCACAGCCACTTCACTGAGCGAATCAAATACACCCACGCTATATTTAACTTGTAAGCTGGGTGCTACGTAACCAGATATTTCTACTTTGGTGCTATCACCACTACCTGATGAGCTTAAACTTACATCTGACAGCCCAAAGGTTTCACCTACCTTAGAAACAACCCCTTCGCTGCGGCTAACCCCTTGAGAGAGTAATAACTGTGTAAGCATAGCATCGCTTGACGAACTTTCTCCATCACCTAAAGGTTGGCCATTAAGTAAATATGCAAGTGCTTGTGCTTGATCCATCGCAGGCTCAGAAAATATTTTGAGCGTTGGTTGTTCAACATTACCCGTAAGCGTAACCCCTGCAATGACACCATTTGCAGTCGTATCGGGGTTACGTATTGCTTTAATATTTAAAAATGGTTGTTCAATTGAACCGCTAAAACCGACTTGCCCGGTGCTGATTATTAAATCTTGCCCAAAGGCTAAGTAAGTACCTTCAATTAAGTTAAGCTCACCTGTGGCTATAATTGGTGCTCCTTGACTCATTTTTATCGCTAAATCACCCGCAACTTTTGATTCCAAGCCAAACGATTCTACTTTTACATCGTTTTTGACAATCACTTTTAAATCTATGTCGTAATCAAACGGAACTGTTTCGGTGGCCTCGGTTTTTTGATCAACAATAATTTCATCATCGCTAACTTGCACTGCGCCCTCTGGGAGCTCTTCAATCATTATACGACCGTAAGGCACAACTACCTCACCAGCAAGCTTGAGTGCATTATTAGCCAAGCCTATTTTTAAATCCGGCGATACTTTAAAAGTAACCCCTTGCTGCGCACGTACATAAAACTGCTCGCCAACTACCGCCACATTTACAGCAGGTTGCGCACCTTGCCAATCAACGTCACCGGTGAGGTTTATTTTACCGCCCTGGTTGTCGTTTAAGTTGCCTTTTATTGTGGCTGTTGTTTTATCAAACAATACGTTTATATTTGATTTTTGCAGCGCTATAGGCAATTGCTCGCCCTCTAAACTAATATCGCTCACATTAAGCTCGCCATTTAATAATGGATCTTTTAACGTACCTGCTAACGCGACTTTTCCACTAATATCACCTTTTAACTGCTCAAGGGTTTCAAGAAATGGTTGTAAGTCTGAAAGGAGTATTTTATCAATATTAATAGTGCCGTTAAGCGCTTGCGTATTTTGTATGTCGTCAATATCAATTTGTGTGTTTATTTTACCAAGCACACTTGATTCTAAATTAGCTTCAAGCTTGCCAACTTGAGAGTCCGAAAATGCACTAACAGTTAGAGTTTCGATTGGTAATTTAAAACGATCTTCTTCCGAGGTAAGCACCGCTTCTAAGTCGCTAGAATCGATATTTGCGCGTAATGTTTTAAGCGCACCACTTTGCCAATTAAGCGCTACATCGCCAGTTATATTACCGCGAGTACGAATGCTATTAGGTAAAAAGTGCTTAAGCTCCTCAAGAGCTAAATTGCTTAGTTTAGCATTTAGCTGACCGAGGTTTTTTGATTGGGCTAAGGTGTCTATGCACAATTTACTTTGCTCAGATGCCCAACAATGTGCACTTACATCAAAGTCGCCACTTTGCGTATTAACCATAATGGCAATATTTTTAGTATTACTAAAACTAAGCTTTTTATCGCTGAGCGTTACATTACTAAGCTCGCCATTCCAAGTGGTATTATTAATTTTGCCATTAACTTCAAACTCTACACTGCCTTGCTCAGCATCTACAGATGCCGTAAGTTGGTGATCTGTTTTGTCGCCGCTAATATCAATTTTAACGCTATTAATTTGCTGTTCGGCTACAAGCGCCGAACCAACACTTACCGAAACATCGGTTTGCCAATCGGCTGCGGTATCTAACTGCCCTTTTACTGATAATTTATTAATGTTTATTTCATCAAAAATAAAGCGATCGAGTATTAGCGCTAAATCAACAGAGGGCGTTAACCTTTCCCCTCTCACTTTTAAATTTGCGTTGCCATCAGCAGTAAATGGAATATTAGCTTTTTCATCACTTTTAAGCGTTACTTTGCCATCAACCTGCCAAGTGTCATCAACTTGCCCGCTTAGTGCTAATTTATTGGTGCCGCTACTTAAATAAAAACTATCAATATTAGCTTTTAACGTGTTGTCGAGCTTAAAGTTTGAGGCAAATTCTAGTGGCACGTCGTTAAGTAATCCGTTTAACTTTGTATTATTCATTTGTAGCTGCCACTTGTCGTCAGCTGCATTAAACGAGCCTTTAAACTGTCCTGAAATATCACTGGTAGCGGCATCAGTTAAGTACTGCGCTTTTAAGTTAGCAAGCGTGCCATTAAAGTTAGCCTGTATGCCTTTTTGCCAATCAACATTGGCTTTTATAGTTGCACTGCTTTCGTTCGCTTTAATGCTTAGCGCTTGTAAAGTTGCTTTGGTGAGACTGCCTTTTAATTGGGTATTTAAGTCAACAGCTGGGTACGCGCCTAATTGGCTATTCCCCTGCAGGCTAAGCTGGTAATCGTCGGCATTACCTTGTGCATTGAGGCTTACATTTCGCACTTTAAGCTCATTACTTTGTGTATCAATAAGCCACTGTTTAATTTTGCCATTTAACTCAAACGGATAGTTTTTTTGCTTTAAATTTGCCGTTGCCGTTAAACTAAGTGGATATTGCCCCTGCGTTTCTAAATCTAAGTTTAGATTTGATAAGTCACCATTCAACTGCAAATTGGCTTGGTGCTCATCACTTTGTAAAACAACATCCCCTTTTACGGGCAAGTTCCCTGCAAGCTCAGCGTTAAGATGCGTATTAAGCTGCCACTGTTCATACTTTGCTGAGAATGACTCTAAATTAATAACCGCATCTTCCACACTTAATTGCAGCGAGATGTTTTCAATAACATGTTGGGCTTCGTTTTGCTCAATCGTAATGTTAGCTATTTCAAAGTCTTCAACAACTAAGTCAAGTGGCGAAGTAAATTCTATATTAGGTAATGCGGGTAGGTGCGTTAAAGGCGCTTGAGTATTTTGCGCCGTTTGTGTTTTCGCATCTTGTTCTTGCTCTTTTAAAGCAACAAGTATGGTGGGAATATTCAGGCTTTTAACCGTCAGCTTTGAACCCTCTGCTTTTGCTGAGAGTTTAAAGTGATTAACGCTTACGTTTGCACTTGGGTGCTCTAGAGTAAATTTATTGATCGCAATGTTTTTTACAGCAATATTAAAAGGTAAGCTGATTTTTTCAAGCGGCTCTGCAGCGGCTTCTTCTTGTGACTCTGCAGTTTTTGGTAATGTTAAATTTATAGATTTAGCACTTAAGTTATCTATACAAATTCCATCGCACTGCCACCAAAACAAATCAATTTTCAATTGTTGTGCATTAAAATCCAAGCCATTGCTAGTAAAGCGCACATTAAAGGCATCATTATAAATAAAACGGCCATCTTTAATTACGATATGTAGTCCATCTACCGCTTTGTTTGCACTATAAGCAATAAATTGATTACCGGGTGCGGTAAATAACAAACAAAATAGTGCAACAACTAACGTGACAAAAATAGCACTTACGGCGGCTGTTATCTTTTTTAATACTGACATTAAATTTCTGGCCCTATGGTAATACTTAAACGTGTGCTTTTACTTTCTTTTGTTAATCCCCAAGCGTGGTCTATACGCACTGGGCCAACGGGTGTTAAATAGCGAAAACCAAAACCAGCGCCTACTTCAAAGTCATCAGAAAAATCATTCGTTGCTGTACCACCGTCAACAAATAAAGCCGCGCGCCAGTTTTGAGCAAACTGATAGTTGTACTCTATTGTACTGGTTAGTAAGTATTTACCACCGATGAGGTCGCCATCATCATTTTCTGGCGATATTGATTGGTACGCAAAACCACGAACACTTTGATCGCCACCTGCGTAAAAACGCAGTGAGTAAGGTACGTTTTCAATATCATCAACAAGCATTGCACCAACATTTGCTTTTAAAAACACTAAATGCTTATCTAAGTATGTACGTAACCACGCATGTTGCATTTGCACCCTAATCAGATTAGTACTCGAAAGCACATCATCTAAACCAAACTCAGCAGATATAAGCCACTGCTCTCCCCAGTATGGAGTCGTGCCGCCTTTTGATTTTTTGCGGGCGTAGCTAATACCCGGCATTAACATTTCGGTACTTTCTTCCTCTTCATCACCGATGCGGTAGGTTTCTTGGTCGCGGCGTAAAAATGCAGTACGCACCCACTTATTTTCGGTTAACCATTGGCGCTGAATTTGCCCCGTGAGTATTTCACTGTAGGTATCGTTTGTTAGTTCATCCTCTAATTTATATCCAGCAGAAAAACGCCATAAATCATCATTCGGATCATCAACTGGAATGGTATAAGCCATGGAAATATCTTGCTGCTTTTGCGCCACATTTAAATTAGTTTCGAGATAATGACCGTCTTCTGTGATCCACGGTTTACTCCATTTAAAACGCACTTTGGGCCCTAAGTCAGTACTAAAACCGCCGCCAATTTCATAGCTATTTGCAGGCTTATGCAACACATCTACCTTAATAGGTACTTGGCTATTTTTACGCGCAGCAATATCGGCGTAAACGCGCACGCTTGCAAAATAAGGGGTGCTTGATAAATCCAAATTATAGTCAGCAATATGTGTTGATTTATAAGGTTGACCCTGAGTAAAAGGCGCAAGCGAGCGTATGTATTTTTCAGCAGGCGTATTACTAGCTATTTTTATATCACCAAACTGGTATCTAACCCCAGTATCAATTACAAAAGTAATAACAGCACTATTTTTATTAAGTGACACTTCTAATTTGCGCGCTGGCCACTTTGCATCAAAATAGCCAAGCTCCAATAGCATAGATTCTATTTTTTTATGAGCAGAGTCGTATCTACCATGATTTAAAACATCACCTTGTTTTAAGTTGGTATTTTTAATTAATGCCTGTAATTGTGGATCATTTTGGCCATCGCCGTTTAGCGTAATATTAATTGCTTCTATGCGAGTTGCAGGACCTCGCTCAACTTTAACAATTAACTCGCTGTCGTCTTTATCATAAATAACCTCGACGGTCGGGCTATAATAACCAAGTGCTTTAATGCTATTTTGTACTTGCTTTTGGGCATAACGACGAAGTGTACGGGTTGGTTTTTCACCAATTAATTGCTTGAGATAAAGGGCTACGTTATTTTCTAAATCACCACTTAACCCTTTAATTTCGTAATCTTCTATGATTTTTTCTGCCGCATAGCTATTTGTCGCAATTAAAGCGCTCACAACACATATGCAACGTAAAAACTTAATAAACAAGTAAATATCCTTACTTTTAATATCTTACATAAAACTGGCTGATTACGCGCATATTAGCATAGCCATAATGAGCAACACATTAACTTAATGACAATCTAACGCGTAAATTTAACTTTGAATAAGTATCAGCATAATTAAAATTAGTACGCGTTAAGACAATATTTTAGTTACAATAGTGCCTACGAATAAAAAATTAATTTTAAATGAGTTTTTAATGCAATTCCCTGATGATGATAACGGCCAACTTTTAGCCGAAATAGCCGCTGCTGGCATTGATTTAAATAAAATGCACCAAGTCGATTTTTTTATTTTATTTGAACAAGAAGCCGATGCTGAAAAATTTGCTAAAGAAATAGTCTCTGATGCATTAGTTCAAAATGCTGAACTTGAAAAATGTAAAGACACTGGCGTTTGGGAAGTAATCACTCAAGTACAAATGGTGCCAGAGCACACCCTTTTAGGCCAAGCTGAGCAATACATTGAAAGCATTGCAAATAGCTTTAATGGATACGGTGACGGCTGGGGATTAATGGACGGTGACGAAGCTTAGTTGCCTTTTAATTGTATTAGTTCAATGTACCCTATCAGTTAAGCTTAGCGGCTTAACTGATTTGCCTTCCTAAAATTGCCTTTATAGTCAAATAGCTTATCAGCCACTTTCCAACCATACTTTTTGCTTTTTCGTGCAATAACAAAATCTGGTGGTACTAATTCAAATTGTGCGCTTAGTACTTGCGCTGCAGTTTTAAAATTAATAGGTGTTTGTCCAAGCCCTACTCGTAGACCAAATTGCTTATTAAATATAAATTGCCCGCCTTTATTTGCGAGGTTATATACCTCATCGCAACTTGCGCCATCTTCATCAAAATACGTTACTTTAATAAGTTCATCTTTAATTTGAGTAACCGATAACCCACTACATCGAAGCACAAGTGCGTCTTTTAAGTTTAATGCATTACGTAACTTATCATCAGGGTCGGCCATTACCGCGCCGCAATCATGGCATTTACGTGCCGCAATGTCATTTTGGGCGCCGCACTGCTCACATTCTTTAAACCTAAAACGATAATCGCACTGCTCTTTTGTACCTTCATCATCTTCTAACAGGCCTTGGCAACGCCTGCCAAAGTGCTCTATTACTTTGCCAGTGGAGTCTGTTTTACCCCAAAATATATTTGCAAACCCACAACCTGGGCAAAGTACCTGCACAGGTTCATTATCACTATCGCCTTTTTTATCACCTACTTCTGGGTGAAATAAATTAAAACCATTGCCAGCATAATCTATTACTAAGCAATCTGTTTTCGATTCAGATAACCTTAAACCTCGCCCCACAATTTGTTGATATAAACTAACCGATTCTGTAGGTCTTAAAATAGCTATAAAGTCGACATGTGGCGCATCAAACCCTGTAGTTAATACCGAAACATTAACTAAATACTTTAATTGCTTAGCTTTAAATTGCTTAATGATTTTATCGCGCTCAGTGTTTGGCGTATCACCTGTGATTAGTGCACTTTGATGAGCTGGCAAGTAGCTTAATATTTCCTGGGCATGCATTACCGTGGCGGCAAAAACCATAACACCTTCGCGCTCTTCACTGTATTGAATTACTTGCTGTAATATAGCTTTCGTTGCGCGCTCACTGTTTTTTAAAAGCGCATTCATGTCATCAGTCGTGTATTGCCCAAATGCATTGCTATCTAATGACGAAAAATCATAATGGCTAATTGCTGCATCAACTTCGTTAGGGGGCGTTAAATAGTTTTGTTTGATCATATACCTGAGCGGCAATTCAAAAATACAACTTTTAAACGGACTTTCTTGAGTACCCTTAACAAAACCATGATAATGGTGGTGGTATATCCACCCCATTCCTAACCGATAAGGTGTTGCTGTTAAACCCAATACTTTTAACTGAGGGTTATACTCTTTTAAACTGTTTATTACTTTACCGTACTGACTTTTTTTATCCCCATTTACCCTGTGACATTCATCAATAATAAGTAATGAATAATGCTCATTTAATTTATTTAAATTACGAGAAAGTGATTGCACACTGGCAAAGGTTACTTGATGGTTTAATGATTTTTCTTTTAAGCCTGCTGAAAATATACTCGCCTCTAAGCCAAAACTTTTATATTTTTGTGAATTTTGCTCTACCAGCTCTTTTACATGAGCAAGCACTAATATTTTTTGCTTAGCTATACGGGCAAGTTCAGCAATAACCAAACTCTTACCTGCGCCGGTTGGTAGTACAATAACGGCAGGATCATTACTCTTTCTAAAGTGTAAAACGGTGCGTTCTACGGCTTCTTGTTGGTAAGGTCTTAGTTTATAGCTCATGGGAAAACAAATAGGTTCGAGTGAGGAGATTTTAGCAAATAATAGCTGGGAGTTTTAAACTTTAATTATATTTTATTGAGGGGTAAACAAAAAAGAGAAGCCGAAGCTTCTCTTATATTTAGCTTTAAGCTAAAAACTTTTCAAGCTCAACACCTTCAAACGCTTTAGGACGACGGCCACGCCCAGTCCATTCAATAGTCTCACCATTAAGTTCCATACGGTACTTAGGCTTAACTTTGGTGCGCTTGTCTGATGCTCCATCTTGTAAATCTTCTAGCGTAAGTCCTTTTTCTTTTAAAAGATCCAAAACTTCCTGTTTCGCTTTTTGCTGCTGGGTATATTTTGAAATTGCATCATTGATAAGCTGTTGAGCTTTTTCAAGCTCTGTTAATGATGCTGTTTTAATAAAAGATCGGACTTCTTTCATCTATATCTCGCTAAATTGTGTGATTGGAATTATTTAATTATTCCTACTTAGTATAATGCCAAGTAGTTATTTTTACCATTCAAAGACACCTGCTGCTTTAAGCTTTATAAAAAAATACTTTTACAATAGTATAATTATCAAATTTAGAGGCTATAAAATGACAATGCAATAATTTTAACCGAGTAGACTCAATAACTAGAGATTACCCTTTTTTACCGTGGCTAAAAACACTAAGTTCATATTTAGCCTATTTATTAAATCAGGCGACATTTGTAAACTTATTTATTAAATAGTCTAGCCCTAAATATATTTACACATTTAGGACTAGCTTTATGAAAACTACTAAAACTAAAGACGTTAAGTGTACTCAACGATACTAAATCGAAAGAAAACCCACCACAAAAAGTTAAACGTTTAGGCCGTGAGATAGAAGACTTACCCCTAAAGCAATTTTGGTATTTATAGGTGCAACATAGTTATAAAGTTGACATGTGGCGCATCAAACCCTGTAGTTAATACCAAAATATTAACTAAATACTTTAATTGCTTAGCTTTTAATTGCTTAATGATTTTATTGTGCTAAGTGTTTGGCGTATCACCTGTTACTAATGCACTTTGATGAGCTGGCAAGTAGCTTAATATTTCCTGGGCATGCATTACCGTGGCGGCAAAAACCATAACCCCTTCGCGCTCTTCACTGTATTGAATTACTTGCTGTAATATAGCCTGCGTTGCGCGCTCACTGTTTTTTAAAAGCGCATTCATGTCATCAGTCGTATATTGCCCAAATGCATTGCTATCTAAGGACGAAAAATCATAATGGCTAATTGCTGCATCAACTTCGTTAGGTGGCGTTAAATTATTATGTTTTATCATATACCTGAGCGGCAATTCAAAAATACAACTTTTAAACGGACTTTCTTGAGTACCCTTAACAAAACCATGATAATGGTGGTGGTATATCCACCCCGTTCCTAACCGATAAGGTGTTGCTGTTAAACCCAATACTTTTAACTGAGGGTTATACTCTTTTAAACTGTTTATTACTTTACCGTACTGACTTTTTATCTTCATTTACTGTGGCATTCTTCAATAATAAGTAATGCTCATTTAATTTATTTAAATTACGGGAAAGCGATTGCACACTGGCAAAGGTTACTTGATGGTTTAATGACTTTTCTTTTAACCCTGCTAAAAATATACTAGCCTCAAGACCAAAGCTTTTATATTTTTATGCGTTTTGCTCCACTAATTCTTTTACATTCGCCAGCACTAAAGTTTTTTGTTTGGCGATACGGGCAAGCTCAGCAATCACTAAACTTTTACCCGCACCTGTTTGTAAAACAATAACAGCAGATTCGTTAGTTTTTCTAAAGTGCAAAACCGTGCGTTCAACCGCCTCAATCTGGTAAGGTTTAAGGGTGTAGCTCATAAAACAATTTAGTCCTCAATAGAATAGGTAATTATTTGACAAAAATCACTATCATACTCCAACATAGAAATATTATCTCGACAGCATTAAGACTTATCTAACAATACCCTGATTTTATGGGAACTATATTATTTATATATAAAAAATACCCTTAACCGGAATGGTTAAGGGTATTTTATTGTTTGCTAAAATTCTCAGCTTTCTAAATAGTAGCTAAACTTAAAACTTATAAGTAGCCTGAAGGTAGGCAAAGCGACCGATATTGTCATAAATCGCTGAGCCTGCGCCTGTACCGGTTGTTGAGCCCGGTAATCCACGGTTAAACAAGTTATCAACACCTAGCTTAAATCCAACACCACTATCAAAGTTATAAGCAACTGATGCATCAGTTATGAAGTAAGAGCCATAACGCATTTCATTTGAAGGGTTAGGGTTTGCTTCTATTTGTGTCGGATTGTATAGCTCAACGCTGTTAATAAAACGAGTGCTGAAATCTACAACAAGGTTTTCATAAGTATAATCAACAGAAATACTACCCTGCCATGTTTCATTACCTAATACACCTTCATAATCTGTGTAATTTTCAGGCTCAGCTGAGAAAGGATAATCTTTTGCTTCAATCAAATAAGTACCGATAAAACTAGTACCAAAACTACCACCTAGGGCATCAAAATCATAACCCACCTCAAAGTCAACACCCGAGTTAAGACTACGTGCAATATTAAGTGCAAAGCCCTTTAGTAACGTAATTTCACTTGTATTTGGATCACGAGTTATAAGACCACAGAATTGGTTGTCAATACCAGTTGGTGAATCTACACAACGATCGATAATTGTTTGGAAACCAATACCACTAATTGTGTCATCGATATCAATTTCCCAGTAATCGGCTGTTACGCTGAAACCCTCTAACCATTCTGGCTGGTAAACAATACCTGCGGTAATAGATCTAGACTCTTCAGGTTGCAGATCTGGATTACCACCAACTAAAGTCTCAAGCGTTGCGCTATCATAACTTGAGTCAAAGTCAGCAGGTACACCAAGCGCTGCACAGTTAGCTGCACGAACAGCTCGGCCTGCATCACTTAATTGATCAAGCTCTGAAACCTTACAGCTATCGTCAACATTTGCGAAAGACTGGCTTTGGCCAGAGAATAATTCGTCGATATTTGGCGCACGCATTGCTTCAGATACTGTAAAGCGAGCACGTAATTCAGGCGTAATAGTCCAATCTAAGCCTAATTTCCAGCTTGTAGCATCGCCTATAGTTGAGTAATCAGCATAACGTACAGCTGTGTCAAAAACTAACGTATCAATTAAAAATACATCTTCAATTAATGGTACTGATAGTTCAAAAAATGCTTCTGTTACATCGTAACCGCCATCAGTCTCACCAAGTGCATTAAAGAATGTAGCCCCTGTTTTAGCAAATGGGTCCTCAATGGTCACACTTGTTTCATCACGGTACTCAACACCGCCTGCAAAACCAACCATACCCGCAGGTAGCTCATAAATTGCAGAGTTACTAAATGTTGCATTAAATACTGTTTGCTTGATTTCTGATGTGCCAATTGATGTTGTTGTAACATAGTCAATTGCTTCTTGGCTAATTGCGCCGTCACCCATTATATTTGCCGCAACACAACCATCAGCACGCGCAGCTTCACTACGACACACGATATTACCACTGTCATCAAACACAGCATCAATTGCATTAGCATAGTTGTCGTATATTACATTGGCGCCATTAATGCGCTCTATCTCAGACTTACCATGGACTAAAGAAATATCCATAGACCAGTCATCAGTAATATAACCTTGGATACCTGCAACAAACCGTGTAGTTTCACGTGTATTTTCTTCTAAACGGCGACCAACATCGTTGTACATTTTATTTACACCGATCATTGATAACCCTTCATCATCCATCAATGCCGCAGTGTCAGCCGATAAAAATGCATTATCTCGCTGTATCATATTTGCGCCACTAAAGAAGCGGAAGAAAGGTTGGCCTATATTTTCACCTTCTGTTTTAGAATATTTAGCTTGAAAATATGCGTTTAATTCATCTGTTACGTCATAATTTGTTTTAAAGTTAAAGTTAACGCGATCAAACTTAGGTTGTATTTCTGAATATTGGCGTAAGTTAATGAAATCACAACCAGCGCTTCCACAGAATTGGCCATCATCAATAGCACCTGTATAAACATCGTTTAATGAGCTATCACCATTAAATTTACCTAAAATACCACCTGTATTTGGATTCCAAACAGTTCCTTGATTTGAAATTAAATAATAACCTGCATTTGGCACTACGATTTTATCTGGATATGCTTCACTATCGAGTTGTCCGTCAGGTCGATCTTGACCTGTAACAACATCATATGGCATAGATGCATACGATGTTGCAGTCCAAGGGTTATCTAAAGCATTTAATGAGTTTTGTGTATTATATTCTACAGAGAATGCAGCATTACCACGTCCTTCAGCAAAATCTTTACCATAAGAAAAAGTATATTTTTCATTTTGATAAGAACTATTATCAGCAAAGCCTTTCGTTGCAGATACATTAAAACCTGTAATATCTTTCTTTAGTATAAAGTTAACAACACCTGTAACAGCATCTGCGCCATATACAGCAGACGCACCACCAGTAATAATCTCAACTTTTTCAATCCAAGAGCTTGGAATGGTATTCGTATCAACCGAAGATGTTCCTGGAGCACTAGAAACATGACGTTTACCGTCAACAAGTACTAATGTACGTTCACTCCCCATACCGCGTAAGTCTAGTAAACTAATACCCGCTGTGCCGATAAAACGGCCAGAGTTTGCAAGTGAATAAGTAGTAGCTAAGGCTGGCAGTTTATTTAATACTTCACCGATATTCATCGCACCAGTGCTAACCAAATCATCCCCTGTAATTACGGTCACTGGTGATGGTGAAATTGCACCTTCACGTAATATACGTGAGCCTGTAACTTCAATTCTTTCTACTTTTTCTGCATTTTCTTCTGCAGCAAATGAGCTTGCTGAGAAGGCAGCTGTTGATGCTGTGCCAAAAGCAATCGCTAAGCGAACTGCCTTTGAAATTTTATTGTTTAACATTTGATTCTCCCTAGAATACTATTTTATTATTTATGCTTAATTTTTAAAATTAATGCGCAATAAAGCCACTTAATAAGACTAAAAATGCCTATATGAAGGCACAGTAGGACTTTATTGTGTGACGGATGATAGTACTAGAGAAACAAAGAGGTCAACACATTATTAACTTTAAACCAGCAAAAATAACAAATGTATCTTTCACCACTACATTAAAATCAACAGTAAGGAGCTGATTTTATTGAAAAAGTAATATGTGTATATTTAAAGCTTATATCACCTTAAAATAAAATACTTTAATAACAATAACTTGAGTGTTTGTAAAGATTTGTAACAAAGCATCATTAAAATATATAAAAACATTCATATTTAGTAGACTTATCTAAAGCTGCAGGTTTAAAAAAGCGTCTCTTTTATTTAAGGTGAAATAAAAAATAACCTTACTATCAATTAGATAACCTCACTTTTATACCTTAACAATAAGATGTATATGACTTATAGTATGCTTGTAAAATTTATTATAGGAATGGACCCAATTAATGTGTAAACATACATAATTACTTACTCCTTCCTTATTTTGCAATCTGAGTTGTAAATTTTATGTTTTCTAACTTAGATATGTGGAAAAACCTTTTGAAGTAATCACTTAAATTTTATCCTGATCTTTTTAGGATAGGCAGATTATAACCAAGCTACCTGTGTAGCTTTTATGTAAATACCTACTACTGCCTGCATTTAATTTGTTTGAAAAATTCAGTTTAGAACTATTGGTACACATGTCAGATTATAAGTTTGGTTATATTATTTTGTAATTTGGCCTACATCGTGTTTAACCTGATTTATTGAGCTAGCCAGCTGCAAATCATAAATAAACTTTCTTTGATATGTCGTAAAAATGTTCATTATCATTTTTATACTCGAAAAGAGCATCGACTGATGAGTGTTTGTTTAATGAGAGGAAATTATGAACTCAATTGTGAAGGTAGTGCTTGAACATTTGGTTATTAACTGGCCAATATTATTCCTTAATACTTGTTCTAATAATATTGAAACCATCTCTTTATTTACTAATTTGGTAACATTCATCTGAGTATCACATTAACCGGTAAATCAAAGTTAAAACATCCAAAATTATCAGATAAGCTACATGTATTTGATACGGCCTTAACTGTTAATATTGAATGTACTTAAGAAGAGTTACTCCCTATTAAGTGTAATGCGGGATACCCTCTATATTCATATTTACAGATACTTTTGCCGGGAGCCTCTACAATGATTATCGCTAGAAATAGAACAACTAAAGTTTATAATTACTCAGAATAAATAAGCTATAAATTATAAATCACGACAAACACTTAAAACACTTATTACAATTAAAATCAACCACCTAACTAAACCAAGAGATAAATCATATATAATAATTTTGTAAAACATACGTTATTGAAATACGATAAAACACCAACTAAATACAAAGTTACCACGTTAACAAGGTTTGGCAGATAGTCGAAAATCAATGAAATAATGTAGCCTGGAGGAGGGGTAAGTTTAATAGCAAATAGTTTACTTAATATAGATAACCTGTCCGTATTATTATTAGTACTAACACATCAAGATTTCAAAAATAAGTTAAAATATTGCAATTAAACTTAGTAGTAAAATTAGTTCCTATCTTGGTAAATATTTCCTCTTTTGTTAATTTCTCTCATTGCCTCTTGATTTTTTTTGCGTCTTTCTTCTGCCAACTCTTTTGACATGCATGTACGCTTTTTAATATTACTACCTGTCACCGCTATTTTTTCGCATACCATATTTTCATTACTGCTTAGAGAGTCTTCACTCAGTGAACTACAACCAGATAGAAATAGTAAATTTGAAATGATTATCAGCTCTATTTAGCTATCAACGATATCGACCATACGAAAACTAAAGCCATATCACCGCAGACGAACGGTATCTGCGAACGCTTCCATAAAACGATATTGCAAGAGTTTTATCAGGTAACATTCCGTAAAAAACTATATAGTTCACTGGATGAATTACAGAAGGATCTAGACGAATGGATGGTTTACTAAAATAATGACTGAACTCATCAGGGGAAAATGTGCTGTGTAGAACAACATTAGAAAAATTATTAGACGGAAAATCGATTTAGGCTGAGAAAAGTTTAGCTCAAATCTAAACTGACAGTCACCGATTAATAAACGGGTAACTGTCAGATCGAGTCTGATCTAGTACATTTAATAACTGGCGAGTATCTCATTTAGAGCAAATTCGATGGGTGATTGATTTCTTATTAATCACACTAATACAGTTAATAGCTTTAAATTAAAAAACCCATAGTGAAATTCACTATGGGTTTTATTTAGCTGTAACTTAAAGTTAGAACTTCAGATTAAAGCTTACATGAACAAAGCGACCTAGCGTGTCATAAAAACCTGCAACTGTGTTTGCATTAGAAGATACAGTATTACCAACTAACGGTGGCTCTTTATCGAAGATATTATTCATACCGCCAGTAAAGGTTAAGTGCTCGTTGTATGAGTAGCTGCCAGAAACATCAATAAAGTTATATGCTTCAATACCACCATCATCAATTAACAACGTATCTGCAGTTCCTTCATAGTCTACAGTACCGTAGTAACGCCATTTAACACCTACACGCCAATCATCACGTAAGTAATTTACATTAGCTGTGTGACGCCATTTTGGAGATGCGAAACAGTCAGTACTAATAGTTCCTGAACAGTCATAAGCTAAATCCGCATCACCTAAAATAGGTTCAACTTCTTTTTGAATGCTGTAGTAACCATTAATATCAAAGTTTAATGCGCCTTCTTCTAAATCCATTTTGTAAGCTGCTGTAAAGTCAACACCTTCCCATGTTTGGCCGCCAATGTTATCGCTCAAGTTTGTAACAAAACCAGCTTGACCTAACCATAAGCTACCAGATGGGCTACGAGTAACATTGTCACAGAAGAAGGCATCGCCTGTTTCAGCACAGTTATTGATAATTCTTTCTGCACCTACAACACCAATTACTTTTTCAATTTCAATCTTGAAGTAATCAATTGAGAAGTTAAATCCATCTAATGGATTTGCAACTAAACCGATAGTAATTGTATCGCCTTCTTCTGGTTCTAGTAACTGATTACCACCCGCGAACTGGTTATACTGACCCGCTGGAGACTCACCAATACCGCCGTATTGTGAAGCACTTACGCCTGTATTAGCACATTGACTTTGTGAGAATACAGGGGTATCGCCTGAACACGAATCCGCACCACTCCATAAGCTAATACTTTGTGCAGAGAATAACTCACCAACATTTGGTGCACGCACAACTTTTGCATAACTTGCTCTTAATTTGTATGCATCTGCAATCGTGTAATCTGTACCAATTGAGTATGTAGTATCTGAACCTGTTGTTGAATAATCAGACCAGCGAGCAGCGGCTGATACATTTAACTCGTCAAGTACAGGAATTTGCAATTCACCATAAACTTCATTTACATCAATAGCACCGTACAAACTTGGAGATGGACCACCTTGACCTAACAGTTGACCTTCTTCGTATACCGTATCTGAAACACGTTCGTAATCTTGCTCACGACGTTCAAAACCGAATACTGCAGCGATAGGAGCTGATGCAGAAGGTAGGCTCCAATCAAATTCACCGGTAACGTAACCACTGTAAATAATCTGTGTTACTAAACCGGTTTGTGTTCCAACACCAGCTAATTGTGCAGCTTGCTCTGCGGTAACACCATCTAATTCAAATACGTTATATAACAAACAACCATCTTCAGTATCACACTCTGTACCTACAGCGCCAACGCGTGGAGCAATTTTTGGCGAAAGTAAGTCATTTTTATAAACTGAGCTTGACGTTGTTGCAGAGTAGTTATAGCTAATATCGTAAGACCAGCTATCGTTAATCTCACCTTCCATACCTGTCAATATTCTGTATGACGTATGCTCAAGGTTATCCTCTCGCGGACCACCTTCAACGTTACGTTTACCAATGTATGCAACGAATTGATCATCGCTGCCTTGGCCAAATAACGTTTGTAGTTGTTCTTTTTGAAGATCAGATAATAACGGGTTGTTATAATCGAATAGAATTTCTTCGTTATAAAAAGTACCAGATTCAGCGATTTGGCCTGCTGTTCTGTTGTGCATAAATGAAAATTCTAAATATGGTCTAAAGTGTTCATTTATTTCATAATCAATAAATGTACCAAACGTAAAGCGCTCATTTGGACGTAAAAAATGGTTTACCGGTGCAAAGTTATAACGGTAGCCATCATCTTCCATAAAACCTTGGCCATTTGGGTTCAAATAACCAAAAAGATTCTGATCGTAATCAACTTCACCGTCTACAACCGGGTAAATATCAAAATGAGGATTTGGAGTAGTAGCAGAACCACTACATGACTGGCCATTGCCACCTAAAGCACACGATGAATAGTCTCGAGTACCTTGTACTAATTCGTTTTGACGGTTATAAGTAACATAACCTACGGCATGACCTTTACCACCATCAAATCCACCACCAACAGTAAAATCGATGCTATAAGCTTTACCATCGATTCCAGTATTACCTGTATCGTAGTCATAACCTTTGTCATCCATCAAACCTTGCATGTACTTGTTATCGTTGTTGTGCTGAAAGCCTGATGAGCCCACATTTAGTGAAATACCATCAAACTCATCATCCATAACAAAGTTAACAACACCAGCAACGGCATCTGCACCGTATACTGCAGCTGCGCCACCTGTTAGTACATCAACGCGTTTGATTAAAGAGGCTGGAATTTGGTTAATGTCAGCAACTTGAGAGGTAATACTACCAGCCTGCATTCTGCGACCATTTATTAACACTAGAGTTCTGTTTGAGCCTAAACCACGTAAATCAACAGTTGCAGTACCTGTTGCGCCATTAGCTAAGAATGAGCTTTGAGCGGCTTCTATTTGCGGAAGTTGGTTTAAAACATCTTCAACACGAGTAAAACCACTTAGCTTGATTTCTTCTGCAGTCATTACTGTTACAGGGCTAGATGTTTCTAAGTCAGTTCTTTTAATTCTAGAACCGGTGACTTGAATACGTTCTACTTTTTCGATTTCATCTTCAGCTGCAAAAGAGCTTGCTGAAAAAGCAGCTGTTGAGGCTGCGCTAAAAGCAAGTGCGATACGCACCGCTTTAGCTACTTGATTATTTAACATTTGATTCTCCCTGGTGTCACTACTTAATAGTAGCAATCATTATTTATTTTATTGTTACAGATTTTTAACAGTAACTAAGGCAAATAATAAACAAAAAACATTGAAAAGCCAACAAAAGTTAACAGGATTTTGCAGAAAAGAATAAATAACGCAATAAAAAGGAAGTTTAAGAAGATTTAGAAGATAAAAACACCACAGCGTTGCTATTTTGGGTATTATTAAAAAAGCTCATCCTGATAATTTAACCCAAAATAAACATTGTAGTTCGAAATAAGATCGACCATTTCAATTAGCGGTACAATCTGCTTTTCTAAATAAGTTGCATAGTCATAGCTATGAAAGCCTTGATACAGTTCAACTCCGCTTGTGGTGTAAACGAATGTAACAAATTCACCTCTATTAACTGTAAATTCACTATTTTTTTTCTGGTGTTTTTTAACTGCTTGAACATGAGGGGGGATATTTTTCTTATAATCGATTAAGTTTTGACCTAGTCTCTTCTTAAAAACGAGTAAATGATCAAAATCACCTTGGTATAACTTTGTTGTATAGTCTTTAACAAGGTCATTTATGCTCAATTTTCCATCAAAAAGACTAGTAAATAGTTCGAACTGGAACTGTTGAGCAAGTTTAGTCCAATCACTTCTTACTGTTTCTAATCCTTTAAATACTAGTTTTGATTCGTTTGGTTTAATTAATTTACCGACATAGCGCTTTTTAGAGCCAACTAGCTTCCCCCTTATGGTTGGCAAAAAGAAAGGGCTATAAAGAGATTCAAATTCTATTTCTAAATGACTTGTTAAGTTATGCGTTTGTTTAATCTCGTTAATCCAATCTGTAGTTATCTTTTTAGCTAAAAACACGCCAATCTCATTACACTCGTCGTGAGTTAAATCATCGTCCAGCTTAATAAATGTAGAATCGGTATCACCATAAATAACGCTATAGCCAAGCTCTTCTATCCATTTTTTAGTTTGTAGCATTATTTCGTGCCCTCTTAATGTAATAGAGCTAGATAACCTGGGATCGTAAAACCTGCATCCTTTTGAGCCTAAAACACCATATAAGCTATTCATTATTATTTTAATTGCTTGAGAAAGCATTTGATCTTGATTGTCTTTGGCGAGCTGTCTTTGTGAGGCTAAGCTTTTAATTAATAAAGGTAAGTGATGTTTATCGCGCGAGAATAGGGCTTCATTAAAACCCTGCACACTATGGTTTGGATTTTTTAAACCTTCTATCAGTCCGAGTGGATCAATGTAGAAAGTTTGCATAATACTGGGGTACAAGCTTTTAAAATCTAAAACAATGACATTTTTATAAAGCCCAGGAATAGACTCCATTACATAACCACCAGGGCTTTCAAATGTAAGCCCATGATCGCCCATATTAGGAGCAACATAACCGCTGCGATGCAGCATTGGTAAATACATATTGATAAAAGCAGCGACAGAGCCGCCCTTTTTTTCAAGCTCTAGCCCTGTGAGCTTTGTTCTTATAATAGAAAAGTCGAGTAGCTTTAATTTATCAAAAATTTTATTTACCAAAATACAATCTTGTCGATTATATTTTGCTAAAGAAAGCTTATCTTCATTAAATTGCCTAATAATTTCCTGCAGACTATTAGCCGTGTCGATTAATTTGGACTCACCCAACACTTGATTTGAAACATTAGCTAGAGAAAAACTCTCAAAACTATATGTACCGTTTTTTAATGTGTCTATTCCATCAACCACACATCGCCCGGGAATCGATACTCGAGTAAAGTGTCCTTTTCGAACATATAAAGGTTGATCTTCCCTACCCAGTAATAACTTAATGCCTAGTGCTTCAGCTCTTTCATGAATAACCGAAAAATCGAACTCAATTACATTCCAGCCAATTATGACATCAGGATCGCTAAGCTTAATAAAATGCTCTACCCCCCTTAACAGCTCAGCCTCATCTACACACCAAATAATATCAAACTCAAGGTTTTCAGTTTCCCTATCTGGCTCGCCAATCATTAAAACACAGTCTAGATTGCAGCCCACAAGTCCAACAGAAAACAAAACGCCACTTTCGTTACATTCAATGTCTAAAGAGAGCTTATTAAGGGCTGGGGAATACTCGTCATTTGCTTTTAATTTTGCCTCTGATACTAATGTATAACCATTTTGATAAAAAACATTACCCGTTATCCAAGCTCCTCCTTTTATAAAGCGCTCCATTAAATAACGCTCTATTGGTCGAATATCTTCTTCAAATAATACAACTCCACGTTGCTTTAAAGCTTTAGCAGCAGAATAAAAATGTTTTAGTGAGTTGAAATAACAAGCCGACATTTCTTCTTGCTGAAAGTTTTTTAGTCTAAGACTTTTAACATTAAAGATAAGTGATTCAGCGGCTAATATTTTATGCGCTATTTCAGCATCTTTGCTTTTAATAAAAAACAGCGCATTCTCGTTAGCTGATACTGTTTTTATAGGCCCTTTGTCACTGCAAAACCATGCTTCGTAGCATATGCCGCTTGCAGTATCATACGCATGAGAAGAAACAATAAAACCGTCTGTTAAGTACACTATTACTAAACCTTATACATATATATGTAAGTTTTTACTTAATTCAAAATGCTTTAAAACCATACATCCAACCTAAATAAACACTCAGATACTTTATTTGCTAAATTAATCTCATCACTTCTTGTAGTTACACTCTTATAACTCTAAAATCCATAGCACTGTAATTATATACATACTTTAGGTAAATCATCCCATGCTTTCTGACTCACTAAAAAAAACAATTAGGCAAGTACACCAGCATGTGGCTAGTAACCTAAAAGATTATCGCCCTCGTAGCAGTCAAAATTATCTTGTAGCCGAAATAGCAAAAACACTTGCTGGCGAATACCATAAAAAGCAGCGCATTTGCGTAATTGAAGCAGGCACCGGTACCGGTAAGTCTCTTGCCTATTGTTTAGGCGCGTTGCCTCTTGCCTTAGCGCAAAAAAAGAAGCTAGTTATTTCTACCGCAACCGTTGCACTGCAAGAACAATTAATAGCAAAAGAGCTCCCATTTTTTAAAAAGCATTCAGGCCTCGACTTTAAATTTGATTTGGTAAAAGGTCGCCATCGTTATATTTGCGCTCACAAATTACATAATGCTGTAAACGGCGATAGTCAAACACAAATGGACTTTATGCCAACGCTTACTTCACCATTGAGCGCAATGGAAACCAAGTGTTTGAATGAGCTATATAACGCATATGTGAATAAAAAATGGCAAGGCGATAGAGACAGCTGGGCCGATACTGTACCCGACAGAGTATGGAACTTAATAGCGTGCGATAAACATTCATGCCAACGCCAAATGAAGGCCCATCAAACGTGTCCGTTTCAGCTTGCTCGTAATCAATTAATGCAAATGGATGTGCTGGTAATTAATCACTCTTTATTACTAGCTGATTTAGACTTAGGCGGCGGTAAAATTTTACCCGAGCCCGACAACACCATTTATATAATTGATGAAGCGCATCATTTAGCACATATAACACGCGACTTTTCATCGGCCGCAGCAACAATTAAAGGTACAATAGAATGGCTTGATAAGCTCACCAAGTTTAGCGGAAAAATGGCAAAGGTTTTAGTGGGGCAAAGAGCCATTGGCCAAAACTTTAAACTTTGCGACAGTATTAATGACGCGAATAAAGATTTAAAAGTAGTTCGCGATATTCTCGATAATGCTGACTTTGAATATTCGAAAGACGATACTTATCGCTTTGAGCACGGTGAAATTCCACAATCGCTGCACAGTAAAGCAAAAGACATAAGCGAAGCCACGCAAGATGCGCTGCGCTGTTTAAACAAAATGCACGACACCCTTACCCAAGATGTAAGCGACGGCGACATAAAACCTTACGTTGCCGACCCAATACTAGGCGAAAGCGGTCAATACATAAACCGCTTAGAGCAACTAAACAAACTATGGTTTAGTTACGCAAAAAAAGGCGAAGGTGCTCCCCATGCACGGTGGATAAAACGTCTTGAATATAAAAGCCATCACGACCACTTATTAAGCGACTGCCCTATCGAGGTCGGTTATTACTTAAAAGATAAATTGTGGCGAGAATGCGCGGGCGCTGTTTTGTGCTCTGCGACATTAAGTGCACTGGGCTCGTTTGATCACTTTGCTTACGAAACAGGACTTGCTAAAGAAGAAGGCGTTAAATTTATTAAAGTACCTTCTCCTTTTGATTACCCAAAACAAGCCACTTTACGTATTCCGGTATCTAAAGTAGAACCTACCGATAAAGACTTTAGTGATCACCTAGCTAAAACTTTACCAGAGTACCTAAATGATAAAAAAGCGAACCTTGTACTATTCGCTTCTTACTGGCAAATGGACCACGTAACAAAGTTTCTTAGAACAAAAGGTTTTAACTTATTAGTACAAGGTGAGATGTCGCGAGAAGCATTGCTTAAATTACACACTAAAAATGTAGACGAAGGCAAAGGCAGTATTTTATTTGGAACCCAGAGCCTTTCGGAAGGTCTTGATTTACCAGGTAAATATTTAGAGAACCTAATAATTACTAAAATTCCGTTTGCTGTACCTACTTCGCCAATAGAAGAAGCGCAAGCAGAATTTGTACAAAGCAAAGGTGGTAACCCGTTTTTAACGATTACCGTGCCAGATGCCGCAAAGAAATTGGTACAAAGCTGTGGTAGACTGCTGCGAAAAGAGAGTGATGAAGGCTGTATTACTATTCTCGATAGACGCTTAGTTACTAAGCGATACGGTAAAGCCATGCTCGACACCCTACCACCTTTTAAAAGACAAATAGATTATTAATGTTTGAACTCGCACTCGATCCAACAACCTGGGCTGTTTTATGTGCTGTTGCACTTGCCGCAGGTTTTATAGACGCTATCGCCGGTGGCGGTGGCATGTTAACTGTACCCGCTTTATTAACTGCTGGCTTACCTCCACATTTAACATTAGGCACCAATAAATTAGCGGCTAGCTTTGGCTCGTTAACGGCAAGCTATACATACTATAAAAAGAACTTATTTAGTCCTAAGTTTTGGGCAGCCTCCATTATTGCTACCGCAATAGGTGCATTGATAGGTACTGTTATTGTTGATCATTTAAGTATCGATTTTTTAAACAAACTACTCCCCATTATTATTATTTTAGTTGCTGGCTATAGCTTATTTGGTAATTTAAGCACCACCGAAGGCGATGAACTTCCTAAACTAAACAAAGCGATGAAAATAAAACAATGGCTACAAGGTTTAGCATTAGGCTTTTTTGATGGTTTAGCAGGCCCAGGTACGGGTACATTTTGGACTGCTTCTAATGGCATGCTTTACAAAATGAACCTGCTACTCAACTGTGGTTTAGCGCGTTCAATGAATTTTGTGTCTAACTTTATATCTTTAATTACCTTTGTTGCACTCGGCCATGTAAACTTTTTACTTGGCATAACAATGGGCTTTTTTATTATGCTAGGCGCATGGTTTGGGGCGCATTCAGCAATACGTTTTGGTAGCAAATTTATTCGCCCAGTATTTAATACTATGGTTATACTTTTAGCATTAAAACTAATTTACGAGGCTTACTTTTAATATGCATTCAATGGCTTTAGATAAACTACGCCAACAAGTTGCAACGCTAAAACAACAAGCTGAGCAATTTGATAAAGCTAAACTTTTTTCTAAAAATCGTTACATGCAAGCACAACCTAGCTTGTTTGACCGCGCAGTTTTTAGTACCAAAAGCATGAACCTAGTCGATTACGTAATAGAAATAGAAGATGAAGTTTCGAGGTTACCGCCAAGCGAGCATCGCCATGCTTATACCTACGCGCTTGAACGTATTGCAGCTCAAATACAAGCTGTATTCAATGTTATTAAATCTACCCCTATTTGGGTTAAAGAAAACAAAAGCCATTATAAACCACGCCCTAAGCAAACCGTTTATAAGCAAGCTGTGCAAAAAATAATGCAATCATCCCATGAGCTTTACGACGAATTAAAACAAAACCATGAGTTTGAACGCCGTTTAGTGCTCATGATTGAAGAGCGAAAAATGCAAATGGATAAAGCCTCGCCTGCTAAAGCACAAAAGCTTAACCTTGAAATATTAAGCACACACGCTCGATTAGGCCGCTGCAGAAAAGCAATTTCTGCCACCGAAGATAAAATTCAACAAGTAGAAAAACAGCAGCTGCGTTAAGGCGCACTTTACTATGCAGCTTTATTATCATCCATTGTATTCAGACCTTATACTCCCAGAACGTCATCGATTCCCTATTCAAAAGTATAAGTTACTTAAAACAGAAATAGAAAACCTAGGTGTTTCGGCTATTCACTTTCAAGAGCCTAAAAAAGCAACCAAATCTCAACTTTCGCTATGTCATAGCCAACGTTATATAGATGACTTTTTAAATGGGACTCTTAGCAATAAAGCCATAAAAAAAATGGGCTTTCCTTATTCAAATGAATTGGTAGAGCGCACATTACTATCAGTTGGGGCAAGCATCCAAAGTAGTGAACACGCGCTAAAACATGGTTTTTCGGCTAATTTAAGTGGTGGCTATCATCATGCATACAGTGATTACGGCAGCGGTTTTTGTATTTTTAACGATCTAGCTATTGCAGCAGCACATTTAATAAATACAGAGCAAGCCGACACTGTTTTAATTTTTGATTGCGACGTACACCAAGGCGATGGCACAGCACAAATCACTCAAAACCATGACCAAATTATTACCTGCTCAATTCATTGTGAACAAAATTTTCCTCGTAATAAACAAGAGTCCACCTACGATTTTGCATTGCCCGCTAAAACAACCGACGCTGAGTACCTTGCTACATTAGAGCAAGCACTCGATTTTTGCGTGCGTATTCATAACCCCGATATTATTTTGTATAATGCAGGTGCTGATATTTACACAAAAGACGAGTTAGGCTTGTTTGAAGTATCACTAGATGGCGTATATAAACGCGACTTTTTTACTCTCAACTTTTGTAAGCAACACCAAATCCCACTAATGTGCGGCCTAGGCGGAGGTTATCAGCGTAATTTGAGCTCACTAATTAATGTTCATAAACAACTATTTAAAGCCGCTATCGATTTATAGCAAGCCATAGTATAGACTCAATTAAACTGATTATTTTAAAGCGGTGGGAATATGCGATTACACGAAGACATACACAACTATTACGAAAAGATTGTAGTCGAGGAAGTTATCAAACTTAAACTTGATGAAAAATATGATGAAGATGTAATGGCTGACTTTTGTTGTACGGTACTAAATCAGCTCCCACCACGATATATTCGCTACGATGTAGATATGGCGTTTTATTTACCGCAATCAGAACGCATACATATGGAACAACGTGTACAAACAGCAATAAATGTTGCCATTAGCCAAATATCAAAAAAGAAAGAGTTAAATGACAAGTCCACTTGATCAAGCCCCTACACATATGAAACTTGCAGTAGATTTAATTATGATACTAGAGCAACACGATGTTGCTCCAGAAGAAGTACTTAAAGCACTTGAAATAGTTAAAAGCGACTTTGAAAAGAAGCTAGAAAAGTCATAACTCTATTCTATTATTTGTATGTCGTGCTCGGTAACGCTACCTTCGTGCTTAGTGCAATCAATTTTCTTGAATAAATCTTAACTTGACCTGTCAGATTCGAATAATAGAACTCAATCGAATCTGACAGTTGTATATGTGTTGACTCAAAGTCGCTGTGTTTATTTTGGGAAAGATCAGAAGCTATCTACATAAAACACCATATAACATATGTATATGGTGTTATAAGGGGACAAAAAGTCCACTGAGTAAAGCTGTTTGAAACACTTAAAACTACCAAATCAGATTTACAATTGCATCCTCTAAGTGTAGTTTGTACCGTTCCATATCAGCTTGAATTTTTGGGTTTTTCATGACATCACTACAAATAAAAGTTTCTAGTGGCTCCATTCCTAAAAACTGATTTGCTTTGTGCACTGGCAAATACACACCATCTATCCCGACCCCTTCGAAGAACTGCTCATTATCAATGAAAGCTTCCATTGGGGCGTTCCACGTAACAGAAAGCAAGTATTTTTTACCTTGAAGTAAGCCGCCAGAGCCATAGTTCTTTGAACTATCACTTCTAGACCTACCGTCACTTTCATACAACTTCCCGTGTCCGGCGGTGAAAACCTCGTCCATGTACTTTTTCACAGTCCATGGAGGCCCCATCCACCATGCTGGCATCTGAAATATTACCAAATCTGCCCATAGCCATTTAGATATTTCTTCATCAACATCATAACCTTTATCGATAGTCGTATTACTAATATTGCAGTTTCTCTGTCTAAAGAAGTTTTCAGCAAAGGCTGCAAGGGAACTATTCAGTTCACCTTTAGAGTGAGCGAAACTTTTTCCGCCATTTAATATTAAGATATTTTTCACTAGGTGCTACTTCCAATTCTTTATTAGCATTTCACTTACAACCCACTAATTAATAAAGCTCTTAGAATTAATCGATTTGATATCTTTTAGTTCGGACAGAATTTCTTCACCAACTTTTCGAGCAGATTGTGGGTTTTGACCAGTAATTACTCGCTTATCATTCACTACATTTTCTACCCACGCTGCACCATAGATGTGCTTTGCACCTCTAGAAATTAAAGTATCCTGTAGTGAAAACGGAACCACATCTGTTAGTCCAATATTTGACTCTTCTTCGTTAGTAAACGCAGCTAATTTTTTTCCTTCAACGACGTATTGTCCGTTACTAAGTTTTACATCTGTAAAAGCAGCTGGCCCGTGGCAAATAGCACTTACAACACCGCCTCTTTCATATATTGAAGCGGTTAACTTATTGATAAGTTCATTGTTCGAGAAGTCCCACATTGTTCCGTGTCCTCCTGCATAAACTACCGCTTGATAATCTTCACTGTTTACATCTTCAATTGCTATGGTGTTTATAATTGAAGCCATAAGTTTTTTATCATTGATAAACCTAGCATTATCTTCGTCTGAAAAATCTAGACTTTCAGGGTCTATTGGTGCCATTCCACCTTCAATGCTAGCAACATCAACTTCAAAGCCTGCATCAGCAAGAACATAATAAGGGTGCGTTAATTCACCTAGCCAAAATCCAGTTTTCATATCTAACGAACCCATCTTATTGTGGCTAGTCAATACGAAAAGGACTTTATCCGCAGCAAAGCTTGGGGCAGCGAAAACTAGCGTCATGAATAATAATAGAAATTTCATAATATCTTTCTCATACAAATTTAACCAACGGACTCGTTGGTTACATATTTAATACTTTACCAACTACCAATATTTGGCATTGAAGCCCAAGGCTCAGCTTGTGGTAGCGGCTCACCTGCTTGTAACAACTCGACTGAAATATCATCTGGGGAGCGTACAAAGGCCATGTGACCGTCTCTAGGAGGTCTATTTATTTCGATACCTAGTGCCTGTAAATGAGCGCATGTCTCATATATGTTTTGAACCCTGTATGCTATGTGCCCAAAGTTTCGTCCAGAATATAGAGAATCAGGATCCCAGTTATACGTAAGTTCAATTTGAGCGCTTTCATCACCTGGTGCAGCTAAAAAGATTAGAGTGAACTTATCTTTAAAGTAGTCTTTCCTTTTAAGAATCTTCAACCCTAAACCTTCACAGAAAAACCTCAGTGATGCTTCAATATCTGATATGCGCAGCATTGTGTGAAGATACTTCATTTATCACAAACCTTAAAACACACGAGCTGTTTGAATATCGACTGATAGCACTCTATCTTCTAATGAGGCTTGTAATTGAAGATAATGCGGCAGACTCTTATGTTGTTCTAAAGAATCTATGTCACGCCACATTTCAACCAATGTGATCTTTTGTGAACCATTCGTATCAGGGTAAACATCATAACGCTCGCACCCATCTTCAAGCACACTTTCACTTGCGCACTTATAAATTGCGTTTAAAACGGTGTTGTAATGCTGTGTTTCACATAGGATATCCACAACAATCATAACTTCATTGTTCATTTTTAACCTCTATTTTGGTGTATAAGGCTGCTAACACAGCCTTTAGTTCAAGAAGAGAGAATTAACGCTCAATGACGATTTTGCCTGTAGCTAATCCTGACTCTAGACGAGAGTGAGCAGCTTTAACTCCATCCAAAGTGAAAGGGAAAACACTATCAATCAAAGGTTTAACTTGGCCTTTATCTACAAGCCCAGCAAGTCGGCGTAGAATGTCACCGTGAGTATCTCTATCGATATTGTGAATAATCGAAATCGCCATAAATACAAGATCTAACCTAAGAGCCTTAAAGTGCATTTCAGTTAAGTTATAATCAGCATAACCAATTGTAGAAATAACATGCCCTTTCAGTTTTGCAGCGATTAGTGAGTTTTGCAGAACTGGCCCACCCACTGTATCAAATACAGTATCGAAACCATGACCATTGGTTAATCTTTCAACATATTCCTTTGGTTCTTCTTTAGGGAATAGAACCGTTTCGTCTGCACCCAATTGTTTTGCAATTTCTGCGCGTTCTTCATCTACAACAGTCGTTGTAACATGTGCACCTAGCGCTTTCGCAAGCTGTAGACCGATGTGGCCTACACCACCTGTACCACCATGAACTAAAACTTTATCGCTCGGCTGGATTTCAGCTCGACCAATAATTGCTTCCCAAGCGGTAATTGCTACTAAAGGCAAGCTAGCCGCTTCACCAAAGCTAAGCGTTTTAGGTTTGTGTGCTAATAATACAGCGTCAGCTTCAACCTTATCAGCTAGAGTACCTGGAATGCCAACAATACCACCGACACAACCATACACTTCATCACCAACTTTGAAGTTAGTTACACCTTCACCAACTTCACTGATTACACCCGATACATCCATGTGAAGGATTGCAGGGTAAACCATACCAGCAGTACCTTCACTGCCTTTACGGATTTTAGTATCTACAGGATTCACACTTGTCGCTTTTACATCAATTACGACATGACCACGTTTTGGTTTTGGTGCATCAACTTCGATTTCGTGTAGAACATCAACATCACCATGACCATTAATTGCAATTGCTTTCATAAAATTTACCTCTTTGTTATTGACGAAAGTGATGTTATCAACATAATTAACTACCAGAAACACACCAAAGGTTTAATGATTAATTCCGAAAGGTTGATAATGTGATTGATTCCATAGAAGAGCTGAAGATATTCAGTACGATTTTTGAACTCAAATCTATCCGAATGGCTGCTGATGCTCACAATCTAACGGCTGCGGCAGTAAGTAAAAGGTTGATAGCGCTCGAAAACAGACTGAGTGCGAAATTATTTTATAGAACAACTCGGACTCTTAGTCCGACATTTACAGGTGAGAAGCTATATAACCATGCACAAAGACTGTTAAGTATTAGTGATGAGATTAAACATGACCTTGACCCAACTAATACGTTAAAAGGAAAAATAAAAATAACTGCGTCGGCTTCTTTTACGCAAAGCTATTTATTACCTGTGATTAGCAGCTTTTTAAAAAATTTCCCGCAAGTTAATATTGAAATCATTTCTACTGACAGCTTGGTAAATTTAACTGAACAAGGTGTTGATTTAGCTGTTAGGCATGGCCCTTCGCGGGACTCATCGTTAATAGGTCAAAAGCTATCCGATACAAAGAGAGTCTTATGTGCAACGCCGAGTTATTTAGAAAAGAGAGGAGTGCCACATTCACCTGAATATTTAACAGAGCATACTTTATTAACCGTTGGTAATGAAACTAATTGGTCATTCATTAGAGAAGGTGAACGGAAAACAGTTAAGTTAAACCCTGCCTTTTCTTCTAGCTTAGGAGACAGCGTTTTGAGTATGGTGGAATTAGACCACGGTATCGCGCTTTTGTCAGATTGGCACATTAAAGAAAGTGTTGCTCAAGAGCGCTTAAAGGTTATTTTGGAGGACTGGGAATGCGACCCCTCAATTTCAATTAACCTGTTATATCCTTCTAGGAAAAACCAATCGATAATAGTTAAGAACTTCATTGACCACTTGAAAAAGTGGATAAAAAGTAATCCTCTTTAAATATAAACTTTGCTTTTTTGGAACTCTACCACTGCAAGACGGTTGCTATTAGAATTTAGAGGCTTTCCAGCTAACGAGACTGTAACTGATAATTTTACAAAAATGCGCTAGAGAGGCCGCCCGTTATTCGCTCATAGCTGCTTGTCAGATAAAGTCTAAACTATTTGCGTTTACTGTCAGATTAGATGTGAGCTACTACATTTAACTTCACCAAATGTACGTCTAGGCGAAGTTGAACGCCGACAGGTCATATTTTGTGCTTTAACGCCAAATTGCGTTATATACAACTCAACTGTTTCGTCTATTTGTTGTTTTTGCTGCGTAGTCGCTGCACTGTAAAATGCATCGTATTGCGCAGACCAATTCTCAACCCCTCTTCTTTTGCAACACCTAGCCAGCCCATTCCGAGTTTAGTAGATTGCTCCAAGTATTGGCCTTTTAAAAACATGAATGCCAACGTATATTGTGCACTTTTATAGCCAAGTGCTGCCGGCTCTTTTAAATCATAAAAAGCTTGCTCGTACAGCCCCTTTTTATACGCTTTATACCAATTCGCTTAATTAAGTAATCTATTTTGAGGATGGAGAAACTTGTTGATAGCTAGGCAAAAAATTCGCTATTTAGTTGTTCTAAATGAAAATTTTTTAACGCAGGTAGCGACACGTTTAGCCCCGCAAAATGATTAAGTATTATTGCGGATTGGTATTAATACCATTGTATTCTTTTTTCTTCATTGTATTGTCGCTGTATAGGCTAACAGGGGTCGACCCACACCCACCTAATAAACCTACAGCCAAAATTGCTGCAACCGATATACATTTAGCCATAACTAGTCCTTTATTATTTTTATATGCGAGTACCGAATCTGGCTTACACTCTTTGCAAAGCCTGCTATTGTGTAATCCTGTTTGTATAATTAAAATACTATCATGAGCTTAGCAAGTTTACTTCGGTTATTTTTTCTGGCTGCAATTTGGGGCGCGTCATTTTTATTTATGCGAATGGCAGCTAACAGCTTAGGCCCAGCGGTGTTAATAGAATTTAGAGTTGGCTTTGCCGCACTCACCCTCTTTATTGTGGCGCTGTACTTAAAACGCCGCTTGGCGTTTACTGAGCACACAAAACACTTTTTTATAATAGGCGCGTTTAACTCTGCTCTGCCGTTTTTATTTTTTGCTTACGCAGCCCAAACTATTAGCGCATCCACACTCTCAATTTTAAATTCTACAACACCAATGTGGGGTGTTGTTGTTGGAATTTTATGGACAAAAACAAAGCCCAATAAAAGTATGGTGATTGGTTTACTGCTGGGTTTAATTGGCGTAGTTATTTTGGTTGGGCAAAATCATTTTGTGTTAAATAGCCAATCAATTTTGGCCATTGTAGCAGCATTAAGCGCATCACTTTGCTATGCCATTGCATCGCATTACACTAAAAACGCGCCTAAACTGCCCCCATTCGATAACGCCCATGGCTCAATGTGGGCTTCAAGCTTTATGGTATTACCGCTTATCTTATTTATGCCAATACGAGAAATACCAAGCACCAATATTATGCTAGGTGTATTAGTACTGGGCGTAGTATGTACCGCACTTGCTTATATTTTATTTTTTAAATTAATCGAAGATATAGGCCCTACCTCGGCGTTAACAGTCACTTTTTTAATTCCGCTATTTGGCATTTTTTGGGGGCATTTAATTTTAGATGAGCAAGTTGGGCCAAATACATTATTAGGCGCATTATTTGTCATTGTGGGCACTATGCTGGTTACTGGATTTTTACCACGAAAAAAGCACTTAGCTAAAACAAGCTAAGTGCTTATATCAAGCGCTTTTACCAAAAAAGCTTACTTTTGCGCCTTTTTGCTTAAGTTTTCAATTAAGTCTTGGGCGCTAAAACTGTTGTCGCTTGGCTTTATCCCTTTGCCCATTTTAATATCAATTAAGGTGTGCACTTCTTTGCGTTTATCATTGTTACTTACCTGTACGCCTACGCTGCTTGTTGGGCGTGCACGAGTTTCGCAGGTTAATAAACCACAGCTTCGCTCATATTGCTGGCTTTGTGATGCACTAATAGATGACGCGGGAGCTTGCGATTTAGACTCAACAAAGGTTTCTTTGTTGGTTACAACAAACCAATCGTAGCCTTGTGCTTGGGTAAGCTCAGCCGCGCGTAATAATGCATAGTCACCGGCATCGGCTACATTATTTGATACGCTTTTAAACTCTACTCGGTATTGATCGTCGCTAATTTTTTGCTCGCTGTAACCTTGTGAGCCATTATTTGCGGCGCGATAATCAGGTTTAGATGCACAGCCCGCCATAAGTAAAATACTGATAATTAAAATAGATGTTTTCATAGTTCACCTCGTTTTATACACATTATTATTTGTTTAACTGCCACTTTGCGCTAATTGCTTGCTGCTCTTGCGCTCTATCGAGTGGTGCGCCGCTGATCATGCTATCTATAACAGCATCTAAGTCACTGTTATTAGACGCCGTTTGATATTGCGCGCCATTGTTACTTTGCTGCGTAGCTGTTTGCGCTTTAATTTGCCAACCGCTTTGCGTTTTACAAGCAATGCTTGTTTGCGTTGTATTATTTGAGCTTAGTGCATACTGCCTACAAAGCTCACCTTGCTGATTTTTAAAACTTAGCTGTGCGCTAAATACTGAGCCATCACTTTGCTCAAACACACCACTACTTAGCTGCGTATTAAGGGCTGAAGCTGTATTGCTGGCTACTAAGTTTTGCGCCTCACTGGGTTGTAAATAGCTCGTCATTGCAATACCAAATACCACAGCTACGCTTGCTGCTATTGCTATACTTTTATTAGCCGATTGCTTAACCTTTTGCCAAGGCGTTAACGTTACTACATTACTGTTTAACGTGTTTTTTGTCGTTGCTATATCAAGCTTTGCAACCGTTTTAGCTAATGACTCACTAAGGGGGGCGTCGTCAATACTTGTTGCGTGCTCTTTCACTCGCATGTCTACTTCGCTTAGCTCTGCAAGTCGCATTACTAGTTCATCATCGGTTTCAAGGGCTTTACGCACTTGTTCCATTTCGTGCTCGCTTAGCTCTGAGTCTAAAAAGGCGCTAAGTGTTTCGTCGTTAATGTTCATACTTGCTCCTTTTTAAAGTCGGGTTTTATTAAGTTATAAAGTGTACTGCGTGCTCGTGATAATTTACTCATTACACTGCCTATAGGTATATCTAGCGTATGTGCTACGTCTTTATAGGCCATGCCCTGCACTGCCACCAGCGATACGATGGCGCGTTGCTCTTCGGGTAATTGCCCAAGTGCTGTATTTACATTTTTAAGTATTTGTTTGTTTTCGAGTGTTTGGTGCTCATTACTTGTAATTGGCTCTGGTAATATATCGGCCTGGGCCGTATTTTGCCTTACCTTGCGTGAGCGGTATTCGTCTATCCACACATTGCGGCAAATTTTAAACGCCCATTTAGCAGGCTCAACGTCATCTGGAATGCCTTTTACTAATAGTTTTTCAATTGTTATTTGCACTACATCGTCTGCATCTGCTTTACTACCCGTTAGCGAATAGGCAAAACGCCTAAGCATGGGCAATAAGGTTTTTATAGTTTCGTTCATTGATTTTTACCCCTTTTATAAAGAAGACGATTCAAAAAAACATTTATTCCCAAATAATCAAAATAATCAAAATAATTTGAATAATGAAATATTTTTATGTGTTAAACGTTAACTAACTAGCATGATAAATTTAATAAAAGTAACCCACTATGAATATTAAAAACACACGCGTTAAACACATAATAGCCGCTTCGCTTTGTATATTTAGCGCAACGAGTTCAGCCAATATAGTAAGAGTCGATCAGGTGCTTGGGCAGCTAAACCCAATAGAGCAGCGTATTGAGCAAACTATAGAGCGAGCACAGCGCCTGCCGCTTCCGGTGCCTGTTCCACAAATATCGATTGATGAACTAAAAGCGCAAATTAGTGAGCCAATTAGCAGCTTACCCAATGTGCTTAACATTAATATAAATAGCCAAAACACCGCATTTGTTGAAGTAGAGCTTGAAAACGGCTTTAGAGCAATAGAGCGCCAATGGTTATTAATGGCAAATAGCCAACAACTTAATACCCTAAAGCAGCAAAATGTAACCATTGTATCGGTAAAAAATTACAACGCACTTAACATGAGCTTAGTGCGCTTTAATGTACCCCAAGGTGTTAACTCTAAAAGTGAGTTATTAAAAGCACTTAACTTAGATGAGTCTGCAATACTTGACCGAAACCACATTTACCAAGCGCAAACAGGCGAGCCTAGCGTGAAAGTAACACCAAATAAGCCTGTTGCTCCTTACTGCACACAAAGCGTAAAAATTGGCATGATCGACAGCGCAATTAATACCAAACACAACGCTTTTAAAGGCGCAAATATCACCACGCAAAGCTTTTTACCTAAAGGGTTAAGCTCGCCAAATTTACACGGCACCGCCATAGCGGGGTTAATTACAGGTAAAGGAGTAATGCTCAGCCCGCTTTTAAGCAGTGCAGAGCTATACAGTGCCGAGGTGTTTTATAGGCAATCTGAATATGCACAAGGGGCTACATTATTTGCCATAGTAGAGGCACTTAACTGGCTAGTTAGTAATAAAATCCCCGTAATAAATATGAGCCTAACAGGGCCAAATAACGCAATTTTAGAAGCAAGTATTACTGCAGCATTAAAACAAAACGTATTAATTGTAGCTGCTGCGGGTAACCAAGGGCCGGCGTCGCAGCCGTTATACCCAGGCGCGTATAAAAGCGTGATAGCGGTAAGTGCTATTGATTCAAAAAACCACATTTATAGATGGTCAAATAAAGGCGATTACATAGACTTTGCAGCCCTTGGTGTAAATGTTGTTACAAGCCAAGGCAATGGAAAATTTGGGAGGGAGTCGGGTACGTCAATGGCGGCGCCGCATGTAAGCGCGGCATTAAGTTGTTTATTGTTAAAGCATGGGAATAATAAAACCAAAGCACTTAACGAGCTTACATCGCTGGTCGTCGATTTAGGCGAGCAAGGCAAAGACACCACCTTTGGTTATGGCGCCATTTACCCACCTAAAAGTGCACTTTAACTGACGCCGATAAAACCGATTGCGTATAGGTATTACTACTAAGCTTTGATTGATAATCGCCATATTCAGCCTCGGCTATGAGTGTTACGTGCTCAAACACAGCTAGGTTATAAAACGCATTAACTACATTTCGGTGCTCATCTCGCGACGGTATTTGCTCAAAAAAATCATCCGTTGTTTGCTCATCGTAATCTTTATTTTGATAACGCCAGCCAGCCCCTACTTTGTTAGCCACATTAAAGGCCGTAAATTTGTGCGTAACTTTAGTAGTAAAGCCGTAGCCGTTAAAGTCGTATTGGTTGTCGTCGGCGTTTTCTTTATCAGCACTTAGCGTTGCCATTAGCATGGTTTGGCCATTATTTATAAAATGATAAAGCGCTACATCGGCACCTACACCATCGGCATTACGTGCTTTTGCAGTAGCAAAACGTTTAGCTTTGGTTTTTATGCTCATACGCAAATACGTATGTGGGTTTAAAAAGTGGCCATAGTAAGCACTAGCTTGATTAAAATGTAAAAATGTTTCGCCATCTACATTTGCTTTTGCGCCATCGTAACGAACCCCTAGCTCATGGCTATTAAAGCTGTAGCTGCCATCTAAACCATATTGATGAAGGTCTAAATCGTATTGATCAAATTCATCGTAGTCTTGTTGTTCAAACCGATAGCTTGAGGTTAATTTGGCGCCTTTGGTTAATTGCCATTTTGCATTAACACCGGCTGCGGTTTTTATGCCACTGTCGCTTTGTGACGAAATATCGTCAAGCTCCTGAACAGAGAGCGCTGAATTGCTCAATACCCCAACTTCTGCATCTGCATTTAGCTCAAAGCTACTTTTAAAGGGTTTATTTTGCTCAGGTGTTTTAACGTGGTTGGTTTGTGCAAGCACCGCTTGGGCACTAAAAACACACAATGTGGCGGTTATAACTGCTTTCATATTTATTCTCCAACAGGCCGAATAGGTTTCCCTATTCGGCATTTGTGCAAACACGCGGCGTATTAAAGGCCTAGGTCTAAATCGTTAGTAATGTTGGTTACTACTTCACTTGCAGTGCTAAGTGCTACATCGTTATTAATTTGATCAGTAACCGCCGCACTTACCTGCCCGCTAACACTTTGCTGTACCGTGCTTTGTAAACTACTAACCGTACTGTCTTGCACACTGGCAATTAAAGATTGCTGAACACTGCTTACTACTTCATTACTGGTGTTAATTGCATCACCCATTTGAAGTGCAGAACTCACTGAGTTTGCAGCCGTATTAGTAATTGCTAATTGGTTTGTAAGCTCACCCGCATTAAGCGTATTAGTTGCATCAGCTTGTGTTACTGAATCGGTTGCGCTACCCACATTTGAAAGTAAAGAGGCATCGGCTGGTGTATCGGTAGTATCTGGCTGAGCGCCTTGTTCAGAGGGAACAGAAAGTAATGACGACTGGCTCACAGCGGTTGTTAAATTACCCGCCGATGAGGTTAGCTGCGCTGTTGCATCGAGCGCTGTATTGGCTGTGGTAATGCTTGTGGTATTTAAAGACGAGGCCGATGCATTTAATGCATTATTTAAAGATGAGCTACCAGCTGCAACTAATGTATTTGCAGGCTCTGCGGCCTCACTGCTTTCTTGCACTGGAGTTTGCGTGTTATTCGCCGTTGAATCTGTGTTTTGCGAATCATCAGCCGTTACTTGTGTATCGTTAGATACGTTTGACTCGTTGCTACCACTGGCTGTTAAACCATTTTGTGAAAGCGCAATAGATGTAGATGTTTGTTGCTGCGCCGACGTTGACTGAGATAGTTCAATATCAGCGGCGTGCACTGCACCTGTAAAAGTACACACACCGCTTAACATCATTACGCTTACAATTTTATTTAATTTAGTCATTGTTTTGTCCTCTAGTTTGTCGGATTGACATAAAGAAGACGATTTACAAAAACACTTTATTCCAAAATAAATTAAAAAATTACAATAAAATCACTTATTAACTAAATTTCAAATACTTAAAGGTAAGCCAATACCCTACGGCGTTTGCGTTTCACTATTTTGTATCAGCAATAACAGCTCGGCAGTGGCGGTTGCGTCGGCCAATGCGCGGTGATGGCTGGTTAAATTTAAATTAAAATGCGCGCTAAGGTTACCAAGCGAATACGACTTTAACCCTTTAAACGCTCTGCGCGATTCAACCACGGTGCACATTTTTGGCATTTTAAAAAAGTGCCCTGCAATCTCGCATTCTTTTTTAATAAAACCGTAATCAAAGTTCACGTTATGGGCTACAAAAATACTGCCTGCAAGTTTATCTAGTAGAGGCTTGGCTATATCGGCAAATACAGGCGCGTTGTAAACCATGCCATCGCTTATGCCGGTTAGCTTAGTAATAAACCCGGGGATATGGCGCTGCGGATTAATAAGTGTCGTCCAAGTATCAATTACTTTACCGTGCTGCACTTTAACTATGCCAATTTCGGTAATCCGGTTACCGCCTTTTAAGCCACCCGTGGTTTCTATATCAACCACGCTGTAAATACGGTTAGGGTCTACAAACCACTTAACTGCAGCAATATGTACTGTAAAGCCCACATTTTTTAAATTATCAATGGTGGTTAATTGGTTGCGCCTAAGCTTATCGCCCGGGGCTTTTACTTCTTCAAAATGTACTTGGCCATTATTAATAACCATTAAGTCGGGGTAGCCGTCTTTTAGCTGTAAATAATGTTTACTCATAGCCGTTAAATGAGTAATTAATGCCTCAAGTGGGCTGTTTAAAATAAGCGCCTCTAGTGGCTCTAATAAATTGCTGCGCCATCTAAATAAGCCATTGGGCTGATCAAAGTATTGCGCTGCATTTTTGCATACTAAATTAAGTAATGCTTGCGACGTTTGGCACTGAGCTAAGCGCTCGTTTATCTGTGTTTGCTGCGCTTCATAAAAATTACCAAGCCTTAATACTTGCGGATAAATATCAAACTCATTGCATGGCGGATAAGGCGACTCCACAAATAACTCGTGCCAAAATACTAAACCAAACAAACTTTGCCAAAGCGTGTTTTCGGTATTAAATACAGCCATACCTTGGCGAGTATAATAATCGTTTACGCCCTGCTCTACTTCACCTCGGTACAGTTCATCTATTTCTAGCACGCACTGAGTGTCGGCAAGCATGGCACTTAAACGCGAACGTGTTTTTTTATTAAACTTACGCATTAAAAAATCGTCAGCAAAATAAAGTAAATCATCAGTAAGTGGGTTTTCGATAATGGCTTCTAACCGTGCTTTTACCCACTCTTTATTGCCAAGCCTGTATTGCTCTCTTATTTGAATTTCTTGTGCTTCGCTATCATCCACGCACCCTTCAAGTAAACTAAAAGCAAGTTCGCTATCAACTGTTTTTAGCTGCCTATAAAGCCTAACTAATAGTTTGTTTTTTAATACAACGGCAATTGCACCATGTGCAGCTTGCACTAAAACCTGCGACGCTAAAGCAACATAGTCGCTCTCATCTGTAATATTTTTAAATGCTAACCGGTAACGGTTTAATAAATAGTTTGATTGCGCTTCGTCAAGTGTTTCAAAACGCGACAAGCTCTCGCTGTGTCCTTCGCGCGTAGCGGTTAAGCCTAAGTCACGCATTACAAAACGGTTTTGATGATTCACATCTCCACTGCTTAGTTTACCTGCAAATAAAAACTCAAAATACTCGTAGTAATCACTGCGGTTATTAATTACATACTGGCTATAAAGTGGCGCAAGCTCTTGTGGGCATGTTTTAAAAAACTCACGTGCAATATCAACCAGCGCGCCTTTAGCGGCGCTCTTTTTAAAGCTTATTTGCTCACTGTAATTACTTAACAACTCAACCAAAGAAGGCTTAGTTAAGTGCGCTAAAAGCTGCGAATAATGCTGCTCGTTTGGCTCAAATAAAATACCCGCTTTTTTTAGCGTATAAATAGCCTGATGCGGCGATGTTATTTCTTCATAATTAAGCGATTGCGCCTGCACTAAATAAGGCTTTCGCGAGTACACACGCGCCAACATGCATTGGCTTTGCTCATCTAGCTGATTAATTTTACTAATAAATTCGCTGTGTTTGGGCTCAAGTAAATGCATACATTTACTTGTTACAAACTCAATAAGCTCTCTAAAATGCGCTAAATAGTATTTTGCTGGTAATTCTTTTTTCATAATATCGCCATGACTGTATATAAAAACAGTATCTAGCATTTATGCTTATTATTCAATCTTAAACTTGTAACTAAAACACGCTATAGTGAGCTTATTAAAGCAAATTCATTAAAAATAAAGGACTTACCATGAGCGCGCATCCGTACGATGTTTTATCACTCAATAACGGCGCAAATATTATTTTTACGCCTTGCCCAGGCACAAAAACACAAAACCTAGCTGATTCAATCGCTACATTAAAAGCTGCTAAAACTCACATGCTGCTTTCACTTATGCCGCAAAAGGAGCTTGAAAAAAACAACGTAGAAACAATTAATAATGAGTGCAAAAAACACGATATAACCTGGTTTCATTTACCTATAAATGACGACGAAGCACCAAAACAGCCTTTTATATCAAGATGGAACACCCACAAAATCGACATATTACAGGCCATACAACACAAACAAACCATTGCCATACATTGCAAAGGCGGCACTGGCCGCACAGGGTTGGTCGCTGCGCTTATTTTAAATTCGGCAGGTTACACAAAAGAAGAAGTATACAGCCTAGTACAAGGCATTCGCCCTAAAGCACTCACTATAGAATTGCAAAAAGAGTACTTTGAGAATTTTGAGGTGTAAGACAGGAACTGGGGAAGATTTAGCACTATGAACAGTGCTAAAAATACGATTGATGGATCTAACCATTCATTATGCTATTTTTTACTGCTGATCAACTAATTTTTTTAGTATCGGTTCAAAATCATCAAGTTTATTTACATGAATAACTAAGCCTAAATTATTTGGAATTGTTGATATCGATATAGGCTTATTTGCTGTAGGTACATTTACAACTCGAACTTCCCCCGTAGCTGTATGTTGTGGGCCAGCATACAGTGTACCGAGTAAAGCTATACGAGTACCAGCACAGAGAGCACCAGTATCATTAACAAAGCTACCTATATTAGCTAAAAAAACAGGAGAGCCACTTGAACCTGGAAAGCATGCAGCATCAATCATGAACTCTGGCTCACCATTGTAAGGAAGCCTAGGATGAGTTGCTGTAATCCCTTTTCTAATAATGGGTAGGTTATGTTTCTCATCCCATATTCCATTTGGATAACCGATCATTATTATTTCCTCCATCGTAGGAAGAGTTTTAAGTAAACCTTCATCAGCCTTGACATTTTTTCCAAGCATAACATAGTGAAGTTTAATACCTTTTTGGCCAGCTTCATGAAAGATAGGACCTAGAGGGAATATTGCTAAATCAACATTTGGAGCAGGGTGGCCGACCCACATCGACTCGAAATCATTGAAAACTATAGGGAAATGCTTTCCTAGATCGGGTTTGCCATCGTCATTTTTTACTGATAGGAAAAACTTACCTTTTGTAGCCCCTTTAATTACATGCTTATTTGTTACGATACAAGGAACATGATGGCCGTCTTTTTCTTCTAAAAAAGCATAGAAGTAACCAGAACCGGAGCTAACTCCCTGCGCCGTTTCACATTCAATTCTCAAAGTACTATGAACAAGGTCTTCTACAGGATTTACATACTCTGACATGATTGCTCCATTGGTGGATAACGCTTTGCTAACCGATAATAAAATAGCTGACTAAAATTAGCGAGGCAGGAGCAAAAAGCCAACTGTTTTTGTCCATTTAGCAACTTTTTATATGGCTACTCAGTTTCGTGGGAATGATCTTTAACCCACTGAAAAGCTTCAGTAGGTTCCATTTTATTTAAATCATAGAGTACATGCTCGTTACCATTTCCATCAAATCCTCCTCCAATACGAAGCTCACCTTTAAAGCCCCTTACTTCAAAAGCCTTAATTATTTTGTTTCTGTTAGAGTTGATTACAGAGGTTGGAAATGGAACTCGAACGATTCCCTCTATATGGAACTTGTTAATTGAAACGCTATCAATTGCATCCTGCATACTCATAAATAATCCTTGGTGTATAACAACTCGGTCTATGACATTTGCCGTTTTATAAACCGACAATGTTCCTATATTCAATGCATTTACCTTAACCACCAAATAATCACTTGTAAACAATTACCTAACTTCCAATCAATTTATGTAATTGCAAAAGCACACTTAAAGGTACAGATCAGTAATATTGTTCCAACAGGCACTTCCTATACAAATCATATTATTTATTAAAATTCAGTTTGTGTTATCTAAAAAGGCAGTAACTTAATTTTAAAGTATTGAATTTAACGCCTTTAAGCTAATACCTTTAAATTAAAACCTTTAAGACGGCTCAATTTATACTCACCAACCCCTTTATACCCGCACAAGCATATTCAACCATAACACTTTACGATATTATGCTCTTTTATATTTAATGTAACTTTCAGGGCATATAATGACAACGCACACACCGCCTTCCCTCTCAGCCAACACAGCTGAAAACACTTCTCTTTTTTACGTAATTTTTATCTCTGCCGTGGCTGCTATTGGTGGCTTTTTATTTGGTTTTGACTCAGGTGTTATTAACGGCACGGTGTCGGCACTCGGTAAGGCATTTAATTCAAGCAGTGTGGCTACGGGCTTTAACGTAGCGTCTGTGTTACTTGGCTGCGCCCTAGGTGCGCTTGCTGCGGGGCCGCTGGCTGATAAATTTGGTCGCCGTGCAATAATGATCATCACCGCGATTATTTTTGCCATTAGTGCTTTTGGTTCGGGCATTAGCGAAAGCTCTGCAGAGTTTATTTTTTACCGTTTATTTGGTGGTTTAGGTATTGGTGCGGCATCGGTATTAGCGCCAGCTTACATTGCAGAGGTTGCGCCACCAGCACTACGTGGTCGTTTAGCTACACTGCAACAACTCGCTATTGTATTGGGTTTATTTGCTGCTTTTTTAAGTAACTACTTAATTGCTGATGCAGCAGGCAGCGCGCAAAATATTTTAATGCTTGATACAGCCGCTTGGCGCTGGATGTTTTGGGCAGAGCTTGTGCCTGCTGTACTATTTTTAGTCGGTGTGTTGTTTATTCCCGAGTCGCCTCGTTATTTAGTGGCGCAAGGTAAAGTAGGCGATGCAAAAGCGGTATTTAGTAAAATATCGAACGACAACCTTGATGCGCAAATAAGCGATGTTAAACGCTCATTGCATAGCGATACAAAGCCAAGTATTCGTGATTTATTTATTGATGGCAGTAAAAAAGTACACCCAATTGTTTGGGTGGGTGTTGCGCTGAGTGTATTTCAGCAATTTGTGGGTATTAACGTGGTGTTTTATTACGGCTCTGAGCTTTGGCAAGCCGCTGGGTTTGACGAGTCGCAATCGCTATTTATAAATGTACTCGCAGGTACTACTAATATTGTATCAACCTTTATTGCCATTGCCCTAGTTGATAAAGTTGGCCGTAAACCACTGTTGCTTGTAGGCAGTATTGGTATGTTTATTAGCTTAAGCGCGCTTACTTATATATTTGGTAGCGCAGGCCTTGATGAAGCAGGCAAACTTGCCCTTGGCGATAACATGGGTACTTTTGCACTGATTATGGCTAACTTATTTGTGGTATTTTTTGGCTTAAGTTGGGGCCCTGTTGTATGGGTATTATTAGGCGAAATGTTTAATAATCGTATTCGTGGTGCAGCCCTTGCTGTTGCAGCTAGCGCACAATGGATTGCTAACTTTGCCATTACCATGACCTTCCCTATTATGCTGGCTAACATTGGCCTTGCCGGTGCTTATGGCTTTTATGCGTTATCGGCACTTATAAGCATATTTTTTGTTGTTAAATACATAAAAGAAACACGCGGTAAAACGCTCGAATCTATGTAATTTTTAAAAGCGGTGATATTAATCGCCGCTGTGCTTTTACATACAATGGCGTTATTTAAGAGTGATTGTTTAGATGAGCTAAACGTTAATTAATAAATATATTTTAAACTGCTGTTAATACGTAAACGCTCCTTTTACCAGCAAGCTTTTACTACCAAAGTTTATAGCTACCGATTGCATACTTAAATATCACTACAGCTCAATACGTTAGCGAAACTTTTAACTTAAGTTAAGGTTGAATAGCAATCTACGCTCATTTATTTTAACTTTATAACCATTGCCGTATTGCCTTTTATTATAACTAATCTATTTAAATTCCTTTTTAGAATATCAAAAATTAGCTATTGTCCGCCCATTCCAACTTTATGTATTTACTAAAATGAAAAAACAGTTAATTTCAGGCTTAGCTTTAACGTGTACGTTAGGTTCGTTCAGTGCATTTGCTACTAATGGTTATTTTACTCACGGCTATGGCATGACCCACAAAGGCATGGCTGGCGCAGGTGTAGCGCTGTCAGAAGAATTAATGTCTGGCGCTAATAATCCAGCAACCTTTTTACCTAACGGAACAGAGCTATCTCTGGGCTTAGAGCTTTTTTCACCTGAACGAAAATATACTGCATCAAAAGTAGATACTTTTTACCCTGGCGCATTTTATCTTGAAGCAAAAACACAAAAAAGCGACAACACTGTATTTGCAATTCCAGAGTTTGCTATTGGCCATCAATTAAATGAAAAAGTAAATATTGGCTTATTAGTGTATGGCAACGGCGGTATGAATACCGAGTACGGCGCAGAATCCTCTCCTGAGGGGACTTTTTACGCTGGTACAACGGGCGTTGATTTAAAACAACTCTTTATTAGCCCAACAGTAAGCTATGAGTTGAATGAACAAACACGCCTTGGTGTATCCCCTATTTACGTGGTGCAACAGTTTGAAGCGCAAGGGCTTGGAAACTTTGCTCCTTTTTCGCAATCACCCCAAGCGCTTACAAATAATGGCACCGATACAAGCACAGGCTTAGGCATTCAACTAGGTATTAGCCAAGATATAAATTCGTCATTAAGCTGGGGGGCGAGTTACCGCTCATCAGTGTCTATGCAAGAGTTTGATAGCTATAAAGGTTTGTTTGCAGAGCAAGGCGGATTTGATCTGCCAAGTTCGTTTCAACTTGGTGCAGCTTATAAGCTTACCCCAGCTAATCAGGTTGTATTTGATTGGCAAAAAATAAATTACAGCGAAGTAAAAAGTATTGCAAATCCAATCAGTAACTTGGTGTCAGCACCTTTAGGGGCTAACGCCGGCGCTGGGTTTGGCTGGAACGATATGACTATTTATAAGCTTGGCTATCAGTGGCAACGTACATCGCAACAAAAAATTCGTTTTGGGGTATCTTATACCGAGCAACCTATTCCTTCATCAAACGTTTTGCTTAATATTTTAGCCCCGGGCGTTCAAGAGTGGCATTTTACTACTGGCTTTAGCCATTCTTTTACCAACAAGGTACAATTAAACGCTATGGCTTTTTATTCGCCAGCAAAAAAAGTAACGGGTGCTAACTACTTAGCGCCTAATCAACAATTATCAATCGAAATGAAACAAACCGGTTTAGGCGTTTCTATTGTTTGGGAAATTTAAAAATGATAACAGAATTCACCCCAGTATCGGCTGCAATAGGCGGGGCATTAATAGGTATAGCGTGTACGTTATTACTGGTTTTATACGGAAAAGTTGCGGGCATATCAGGCATTGTTAAGTCTGTATTCGCTAAAGCAAATTCAGACTCTCGTTGGCAGTTATACTTTATTTTAGGGTTGTTGTTGGCAGGAGTGGCTGTAAGGGTATTTGCGCCATCTTTATTAGAAGGCGAATTGCAATTACCGCCTTGGCTTATTGTTGTTGCAGGGCTTTTAGTTGGCGCTGGTACAACGTTAGCTAATGGGTGCACAAGTGGCCATGGTGTGTGCGGCATGTCGCGCTTTTCTACTCGCTCTTGGGTTGCAACATGCACATTTATGCTTGTCGCCTTCATTACAGCAAACCTTGTAGGATAAATAATGAAAGCAATTATGATGGTTGTTATAGGCTTTATATTTGGCTTAGGACTTATTATTAGCGGGATGACAAACCCTGCTAAAGTGATTAACTTTCTTACGTATGGAAACCAATGGGACGCAAGCTTAATTATAGTGATGGCTGTTGCCATGCTAATAATGATGCTTACATGGTTATGGGTTGCAAAAAAAGAGAAGCCACTTCTTTCAGGAACGTTTAATTTAAGTGATTTAAAAAAAATTGATGCGCGCTTAATTATCGGCTCGGTACTTTTTGGTTTAGGCTGGGGTTTAAGTGGTATATGCCCAGGCCCGGGCTTGGTTCAATTAGTATCTCTTAAAATGGAGTTTTTATTGTTTTTTGCAGCCGTGCTAGGCGGTATGTGGTTAGCCAAAAAAGTATAATATTTGCTGCCGACTAAACTCGGCAGCTACTTTTACCCAAACAAAGGTACATAACTTGCTGCAATATATAAAACTATATTGAACAGGTTTAAGTTATGCTAAATAAAGCGCTGGAATTTTCTAACAACACACCTTGGTTAGGCGCAGCGTCCTCCCTTTTACTTATAGCTATACTACTGTTTTTAATTCGTTTTTTTGTAATGTACTGGCTAAAAAAATGGACTTCAAAAACCAAATTTATATTCGATACTTTACTAATAGAGTCAATATCTAAGCCGCTAACACTGTGCACAATTATTGTGCTACTCACCATTTTAGAGCACGACACTTTCATTATTGGTACTTCTATTTCTCAACAGATCCCTTTTAATAGCATTAATATTGTATTAGCTCTGCTTGCACTTATTATGTTTTTAGACCGCTTTATTATTGGCACTATTAATTACTATGGTAAACAATCTGCCGTGGTTTTTAATTCAAAAAGCATAATTAAAGGCGTGATACGCGTTACATTATCGTCAGTGGGATTACTGGTATTAATGGGCACGTTAGGTATTTCTATTACGCCCATTATTGCCTCGTTAGGTATTACATCACTGGCTGTTGCTCTTGCTTTGCAACCTACCCTCGAAAACTTTTTTTCTGGCGTGCAGCTAGTAATAGATAAACCTATAAGGGTGGGTGATTTTATTGAGCTTGAATCTAAGGAGCAAGGCTTTGTTGATCATATAGGCTGGCGATCTACATGGGTTAAAATGCTACCTAACAATATGATTATTATACCTAATAGCCAATTATCTAAATCGCGTATTATTAATTACTTTTACCCTGAAAAAGAGCTAAGCGTGCCTGTTGATATAAGTGTGCATTACGATTCAGATTTAGAATTTGTTGAACAAGTAACACTTGAAGTGGCTCGTGAAATACTTATTTCACACGAATGGGGTGTTGATGATTACAATACCTTTGTGGTTTTTCATACCTTTGATAGATCAAGCATTAACTTTACGGTGATGCTTAGAGCTAAAGAATACTTTAATCGCTTTTGGGTAAAATCTGCTTTTATAAAAGCCCTGCATAAACGCTATAAAAAAGAAGGTATTGTAATCCCCTTCCCTATTACGGCTATTAACACTACTCAAGAAGCCGCTAAATTTAATAGTGATAAAAAGGTGCAAGGCGACACTTAAAAAAAGCGCGAGTGACTCTCGCGCTAATAAGTATTAAAACTTGTAGGTTATTTGCCCAATAATTTCACGCGGGCTGCCAGGAAAATGGCCATTTCGTTCACTAAATCCACTTACAGCATATTCTTTATCAAACAGGTTATTAATATTTACACTCAGTAATACGTCGTCAAAACGACTCGTCCAGCTCATATCAAATACGGTAAATGGTTTTACTTTTTGACCACTGGTACTCAGTTGCTCACTTACGTAATTTGCACCAAATGCAATTGATGAGTCAATTGAATCAATAGCGTAGCGAGTCCATAAACCTGCCTGGTGTCGTGGTGCATTAGCAAAGCGCGAACCATCTCCAAATGTATTTGAAAGCGTATCACCCGTTACGCCGTCTACCACTTGCGTATCGTTGTAAGCGTAGTTAGCCGTTACGGTCCAGTGCGCTGATAAATCACCGACTAAAGTTGTTTCAAATCCTCGGCTTTCTACTTCACCTATATTTAAAAGTGCAGCAATGCCATCCCCCGCTCCCGTATCGTCAGGGTTGCTCATTACCACGTTTTCTTTATTAATTTGGTAAATTGCAAAGGTGCTCATTATTTTGCCATCGAGCCATTGGTTTTTCATACCCAGCTCGGTTTGCTTACCGGTCTCTGGTTCTAAATTACCTTCGCCTTCTACATCTTCTTGGTCGGCTGATGATGTAGGGTTAAAGCTCTCTGAGTAATTAATATATACCGATGTGTTTTCTACTGGCTGATAAGTAACAGCAACGCGCGGCGTTATATCGTTATCTGAGTAACTAAAACCTGTTTCTTGATTAAACTCTTTAAAATGGTCATAGCGCAAACCTGCAATTATTGTCCACTGCTCGCCTATGCTAATTACGTCTTGCGCGTATACACCAAATCGGTCGGTATCTACGCCATCGCGGTTCATGTCGGTAAGGTTATAAGTACTTGGATCGGTTTCACCGTAGTTTAAATTAAAAATATTTAAATTAGCGACGCCATCGGCCTCATATCGAGCACGAAAGTAGTCATATTCGGTATCAACGGTGTGGTAATCACCACCAAATAAAAACTGATGTGTTAATTGTCCTTGTCCAAAGTTATAAACAAAGTCGGTGGTTACACTTGCCTCTTTATTGGCACGAAATTGCTTACGGTATTCACGCTTAATCGTTTCATCGTCAATATTGGCAACGCCATCACCATTTACATCTACCCAGCTTTGCGACTCATGGTAGGCTTGGTCTCGCTCGTTATCCATGTAACGAAACGTAGTACTTAACGAAAAATCATCATTAAAATAATGGCTAAGTTCTGCTTGAAGCACCAAAGCTTCCATATTTTGATAATCAAACGCCTCATTGGCGTTATAACTTGGGTCAACTAAAAAGTTACCGTTGTCATCTACCGGTACGCCACGTAAGCGGTTTCCGCCTAGGTCTTGTTTAATGTAGTCAACACTTGTGGTTAAGGTTGTTGAATCTGTTAAATCAAATAACAATCCGCCTGTCAGCTCGGTGTTTTTTGAGTCTGCATTGTTACGAAAGCTGTCTTGCTCTTCATAGTAACCACCCAATCTATAAGCCATTGTATCGCTTAAACCGCCGGTCATATCGAGTGATGCACCACGGGTGTTGTAGTTACCTAAAGTAAGCTTTAGTTCGCGTTTTTGTGTGTAGCTTGGCTTTTTGGTTACGTAATTAATCATCCCACCAGGTTCGCCCCCGCCATACAAAGCAGAGGCAGGCCCTTTTAATACTTCAACACGTTCAACATTAAATAACTGCGGTACACCAAAGCCCGAATATGGGTCGCCACGTACGCCATCGTAAAATACATTGGCGTCATCTCTAAAACCACGAAAAGTTACGCCTGAGTAGCTGTATTCACTGACACCCGCAATAGAGCGGTATAAATCGGTAATGTCGCGCGCGGCTTGGTCAATAATAAGTTGCTCGGTTAACACCTGAGCCGATTGCGGAAGCTTAATAAGATCTAAATTAGTTTTGGTACCAATTTTACTTTCGGTTTCTAGGTAAAATTGCTGGGCACGGCCAGTTACTTCTATTTTTTCAATATCGTTATTTTGCTCGGCAAATGCCACATTAGAAAAAGCAGAAAAAGACGCAGCAATACTGAGCGCCAGATATTTTTGGTTAAACATATTGATCCAGAGAAGAGGTTTATAAAACGTTGCGAATGATAACGACTATCATTAACGTGTGCAATGTAAATAATTTCATATTCATCCTTATTTTTCGAATGAAGAGTTTTTGAGTAACACACTAAATTTGCAGCTCAGCATTAAAAAAATTAATTAGCATTACTGGAATACGGAATTGATATAATATAACATACCTTTAATTGTAATTTAGTAAGATTATTAAATGATAAATAAACTGCCCGTCACAGTGTTATCAGGTTTTTTGGGGGCTGGTAAAACCACTGTACTTAGCCATATTCTTAATAACAGGCAAGGTAAAAAAGTGGCTGTTATAGTTAACGATATGAGCGATATAAATATCGATGCAGCCACTATTAAAAACGATGTATCGCTCAATCACAGTAACGAAAAGCTCGTTGAAATGAGCAACGGTTGTATTTGCTGCACCCTACGAGAAGACTTACTTGTTGAAGTGGGCAAACTTGCCAAAGATGGGCGTTTTGATTACCTCGTTATTGAATCAACCGGTATTTATGAGCCATTACCTGTAGCCGAAACCTTCACATTTGCCGATGAAAATGGCGTATCACTGGGTGATATTGCCACCCTTGATACTATGGTAACGGTGGTTGATGCCGTTAACTTTTTAAACGACTACGAACAAGCAAATGATTTACAAGATACTGGCGAATCGTTAGGAGAAGACGACGAGCGAAGCGTAGCCGACCTACTTGTTGACCAAGTTGAATTTGCCGATGTAATCTTAATTAGTAAAACTGATTTAATTACAAACGATGAACTAAATAAACTCACTGCCATTTTAAATACGCTTAATACTCAAGCTAACATTATTCCTATTTCAAACGGCCATATTAATATTAACGAAGTGCTAAACACGGGTTTATTTAATTTTGAACGTGCCCAACAAGCACCGGGGTGGCTTAAAGAAATGCGTGGTGAACATATTCCCGAGACTGAAGAGTATGGAATTAGCAGCTTTAATTACACTGCGCGCCGCCCATTTGACCCAGAAAAGTTTTATAATTTTCTTCATAGCACCGAACAATTTGGCAAACTTATTCGCTCAAAAGGTTATTTTTGGTTAGCAACACGCCCTTTATTTTGCGCGCAGTGGAGCCAAGCAGGCGGTATAGCTCATTACGGATTTGCTGGTATGTTTTTTAAAGCCATCCCCCAAAAAGACTGGCCTACAGAGCCTGAACTGCTTGCTGACATAAATAATAAATGGGTAGAACCCTTTGGTGACATGCACCAAGAGCTTGTGTTTATTGGTCAATCATTAAATAAACAAGCGATGATTAAAGCGCTTGATGACTGCCTACTACCAGAAGATGCGGTACTTAAGGGTAAGGACTTTTGGAGAACCTATAACGACCCGTTTCCTATTTGGGAGGAAGAGTAATGAATGCCCTAGCCCCAATAACTGCGCAAATAAAGCCTGCGGAACCGCTGTACCGAAAAGCAGCTAAAGAGTGTGACGCCGATGTATTGCCACAAATTTATAACCAAGACACTAACATTGTTATTTGGCAAAGAGACCTTGAGCAAACATTAACAAATGCAGTTAATACTCTCATTAGCGCAAATGCTTTAAAGCCACTAGAACTTGCGGTATCGCCCGATGATGCGTTTGATCAATTAATAAAAACGCTTAAGCCAGAAGATAATAACCGCGATGAAGTTAAAGCGCTGTGTGAAGATATCGCACTGTTGGTTGAAATGTTTTGCTGCCTGTTTGATTTAAAACGCGCCGGTTTAAGGCTAAAAATATTAGATAAACCCATGTGCCCGCGTTTTCATGTAGACAAAATTCCGTGCCGGCTAGTTACTACCTATCAAGGTGTTGCTACGCAGTGGTTAAATCACAGCGATGTAAACCGCTCAAAGCTAGGTACTGGTAATTTAGGTAGACCCGATGAAGAGTCTGGCTTATTTAAAAGCCTAAATAATATTAATCAACTCAAGCAAGGTGATGTTGCCCTGCTTAAAGGCGAGTACTGGGATGAAAACGAAGGTGCAGGGCTTGTACATCGCTCACCAGCGGTGGCTGAAAACGAGCAACGCTTATTACTTACGCTCGATTTTATCTAAAATTTGTTGTGGTGATAAACGCTAAGCTAGTACGCGTTTATCACCCTAGCGATTACTTCGTACAAACCTTGTGTATTTACAGGTTTAGATACAAAATCGTCCATGCCCACACTTAAACAGCGCTGTTTATCGTCTTCGTAGGCATTAGCGGTAATTGCAATAATGGGCACATGTGCCTTAGTGTTTGCTTCGTTAGCACGTATTGTTTGTGTACATTCGTAACCATCCATATTTGGCATTTGGCAATCCATTAAAATTAAGTCAAAGGTGTTACCCTTAAGCACTTTTAACGCTTCAATTCCATCGTTAGCCATTGTAAGTTGTATATGAGTTGGCTCTAACATTTTTGCAATTACTTGGCGGTTTATGGGGTTGTCTTCTACCAATAGTAATTTTTTGCTACCAAGATCAGGTACTGATTGCGACTTTACTGCGGCTGTGTGCTTTATAAACTCAGCTTTAGGCGCATTAATGTAAAACTTGAGCATGCTGCCTTTACCGGGTTCACTATTTAAAGATATTTCACCCTGCATTTTTTTAATTAACCCTTGGCTAATGGCCAAACCTAGCCCGGTACCGCCATATTTACGCGCAACACCTACATCAGCTTGAGTAAACTCACTAAACAATAACGATTGCTGATCTTTTTCTATGCCAATGCCGCTATCAGACACACTCACAAATAATTGCTGGCCACTGTAATCAAACGATAAACGCACAAACCCGCGCTCAGTAAACTTATACGCGTTAGATAATAAATTAATAATAACTTGGCTTAAGCGTAAATCATCTACGTTAATACAATCTGGCAAGGTGTTACTACACTGAACTATAAACTGCACATCGTCAGAGCTTACAATGGGTGAAAACAACGATTTAATATTTTCGATAAACGGCGCTAAGTTTGTTGGGCGCGGGCTAATTTGCATTGCATTAGCCTCAATTTTAGAAAAATCTAAAATATCGTTTAAGATTTTTAATAAGTTTTGAGCACTTTTTTGTTGCGTATCTAAAAGATCTCTTTGCTCGTCGGTTAACGAACTATCACGCAGCAATACTTCACCCATGCCCAAAATACCGTTCATTGGGGTGCGTAGTTCATGACTCATATTTGCTAAAAACTGCGATTTAGCCACATTAGCTAAATTAGCACGCTCTACTGCTTGCTTAAGCTTGTTAGTTTGCTCAGCAACTTGTTTTTCTAGCTGCTGGTTAAACTCACTGAGTTGTTTGTTTAGGTCTTGGTTTTTTATATTTGACGCTTGCAGGTTTTCAATTGAATGCTGCAGCGCAGTGGCTAGCATTTCAAACTGCTGTTGTAGTTGCAATACTTCTTGCCAACTTGAATCTGTATTAAAAGTATGTTTTTTTGATTTATTAAAGCTTTGCATTAAATTAGTTAAACCACTAATTGGCTGCACTAATAAGTTTGCAAGTTGGCGTACAAACAGCACCACCATAATAATTAGCATAGCGCCTAGCAAAATACTTGGCAGCCAGGCTTTGGCTACAGCCATACTCAAATGTTTACGATTATAAAAAGTGATTACTTGCCATTTGCTCTGCGGATTAACATATCTAGAACTATGGTAAACCTCATTATTATTGGAGCGAAATAAATTTTTATCGCCCATATTACGCGTATTAAAACCATCTTCGTTAAAGTCGGTTAATATTTTAAACTGCTCAAGCGAGCTAAAAACCACTTTTTGCTTATCATCCAGTACAACTAATTCGCCAGTATTTTCAAATAAATTAGGAACAAACTGCTCTAATCGTCCAAGCTTTAACGACCCCTCTACTACGCCGAAAAACTCACCATCACGATAAATAGGTGCCGACAGCGCAACAATGGCTTCATTGCCAAGCCCTCGCCCTTGAAACACACCACCGCTATAACCGAGAGGATATTGCTTAGCCTGATTAAAGTACTCGCGATCAGTGACATTACGCTGCGCCTTAGTTAGCCCCGCTATAAGGTTATTAGGCGACGTTATTTCGACGTAGCCGCTAGGGTTTGCATACAAGCTTGTAGCAAACCCTGGAAATAGATCCATTAGCCTTTTTAACTGCTGCTCACTATCTGTGCCCGCGCTTATGGCGTCGCTACTCATTACAATGGCATTTTTATGAAACGTTAAATAATCACTTAATTGAGTGCTTATATATTTGGCTTTTTCTTCAAGTTGGGCGTCTACCTCATACTCTAACCGAGAGTGGTGATCGTTCACTAAAATTACACTGGTAAGCAGTATAACCAATATAATAATAACGCTTACAACATAGCTAAGAATGCGAGCAAGAGGCCTGCCCTGATAGGCACGGCTGGCGTGGGGTACAAATACACTAAATAAATCAACTAAAGCTAAGCTAATTAACGCATTTATGAGGTACTTTGATATTGCAACAACTAGCGTTAACCATGGCAGACCAATAAGAAACTGCCCTATTCCCCAAATTATAGGTAAACCAACTAACAGCCAAAAAACAGTACCAAGAGGGAGTATGGGTTTAGAGCGGCGTAAACAAAAAGTGTAAAGCCAAAAAAGCTCGAGTAAATAAACAATACTCGGCCAGCAATGCCCCCACCTATAAAGTAAAAAGCCAGATACGATCGCAAGGCTTAAGCACGCATAACGCAGCCCAATAAACACTAAGCTACATAATACAAATACTTGCCCAAATAAAAACTCAGAACTGTCGAAAAAATATAACGGCGAGAGGTTAACTAAACCCCCTAGCAACCCTAATAAAACAGCGAGTGTCCACTTACTTCTTTGAGGCATTACTTCAACCCTAGAGTACTTTGTTAACACGCAGTGTTAAATTAATATAATTGCTACATTATTGCGTACAAGTTAAAAGTTGTCTAGCGAGAAAAGGAGCTGGAAACTATTAGGTATTATGGGTTAATTTAGTGAAAAAATATATATATTAAGGAGTTAGCGATATACACCCAATGTTGCTTGAAGTATAAGTTGGCATAGAGTTGAATCATAAAATGGCATAAAGTGACTGGTTTTCTTAAATTAAAAGCTCCTGATACCAAAGCCAGTTTTTTAATGCTAAAAAATTCCGATTAATTTAGTAGAAATAGATATTTCTCATTAAGACTTAAACACCCTTAAGTTTCAATTTTTGATGGTGAAGAAAATGATTGGATAAATTTTATGGGATATCTATGTCGATGACATGACGTACCGATTCGCAACAAACGATTATATTAGCACATCAAGAATAGTGGAAATATCACCTCAGAACCAGCTAATCAAAACAGTCAGTGGTAGCCTTTATCAAGTTATTGGAAAAGGCAAAAAGCCGAAGTGCAAATGTGAGTGAGCCATTTAACAATTTGGTTAATACTAAACTATGTCATCTTATGCTTCTGGTTTATGCCATCTTTTAGTACAAATATGTCAACTTATACTTCAAACAACACCCAAATGAGGAATTTGGGTGGCAGTCTTACCAGCCACATCTCGGCACACACGTCACAAACTGTGGCTGCTCCCTTCCGGGCCTGACCAGGTTCGCCTGCTAGTGTTGCGAGAGGACCAATAAGACTACCATTGAGGGCCTTGGTTGGCGCGGGAAGGATTATCTCTACTTTTGCTCTGTTATTCAAGGGATAATCTAAAAAGAAAGTGCGATTGCATACTTCATATACAATCGCGACGTATTTAGCTGTTTTAGTGCGTATTAATTGTTCTCTAACTGCGCTTTTATATTACGAAGTGCTGCTTTTACTTTTTTCATGTTTTCTGGACCTATACGTAAAAGCTGTTTTTGCGCAGCAGGTAATTGCTCCCACTCCGAAAACGCATACTGATACGTCACTGAATCGCGAAGTAACGGCAAGTCACCTTCAGGCTCTGGCGTATCAAGTAATAAATCGATTGCATCGGTTAGCGTTTGATTAAACTCATCATCGCCATAACCAATTTCACTGTATGCATTATTAATAAGTGGCTTGTACTCTTCGTACATACGAACGGCTTGCGCTGCACTCATACTGGTAAATATTTTCACATACGGGGTATAACGCTCGTAGCTGTTAGGGTTAATTGTGAGGATATCCCCTTCATTAACGCTAAATTTCTCTTCTGGCTGTACAACAGGCGTGTGCTTTTTAGCTACCTTACCTTTAGCTAGGTTATCTACAAATACAACACCACGGCGAATTACATCATCGGTTACCATTAGGCTCATTACTGAGTCGCTTAGGTACTCATCCATTTTAGCAACTACAACTGCATCACTTTCGTTAAGTGTTGGTAGTGGCTCCACTTCAGGCTCCGGCTCACTTGGGCTTTGTGCTGGTACTTCAAGCTCGGCTGGTTTTTCTGGCATTACAGATGGCGCGTCTACCACTGGGTCGTTCTCGGGTTTAAGCTCCATCATAGGTTGCTCTTTAACTACGGGCTCTACCTCAGTGCGTGTTTCTTGCTCGTCACTTGGTGTGAGCAATACGAAGGCGGCCGCACATGCTACGACTATTAAAATAATAACGGCGAAAAGAATATTGTTATTAGGTGGACGTTTTTGAACATCTGATGCTTCTGGTTTATCTGACATACGAACTCCATAAAAATTAAAATGCGATATCACTTAGAGTACGCTAAGTGGATTAAATTCATTCTTACACAAATACTATGACATTTTATAATACGACAATTATAGCAAAGTAAGTTACCTACTAAATTGGGTGATTAAATAATGTAATAAGCATTAGGGCAGTTATCCTTTGATTCTTCTAGCTTAAAGACTTACAGTTAATAAATAAAGTAAAGACGTAGAACAGTTTAACCACCAATATGAAAATCAAGCAAGTTGATCCACAAAAACCTAAAACTGCCTTATTACTTACAGGTGGTGGCGCACGAGCTGCTTATCAAGTGGGTGTGCTAAAAGCGCTAGCTCATAGTATGCCTCGTACCGCTCCATTGCCATTTAGAGTAATAAATGGCACCTCCGCTGGCGCTATTAACTCAGCTGCATTGGCATGTTACGCTTCTTGTGCGCATTTGGCTGTACGAAAGCTCGAATCAGTTTGGAAAAACTTTTCAACCTCTATGGTCTATAAAAGTGACTTTTTAAGCGTGTTTGGTCATATTGCTCGCAATATCTTAACGAGCTTTCAGTCAGAGCATATTAACCACCCACCAGCGAGCTTACTAAATAACCGCCCTCTGCGTAGTTTATTAAACGAGATTTTAGATTTACACCGCATTGAGCGCAATTTACACCGTAATTATTTAGATGCGCTTTCTATTACGGCCTCAAGTTATACAACGGGTGACTCGGTTGCATTTTTTCAATCTAATACGCAAACATCGTGGCAACGTGCTAAACGCGAAGGCCGCGCAACTCGTATTAATGTTGAGCACTTAATGGCATCAAGTGCCATTCCTATGGTGTTTCCAAGTGTAAATATTTATAACCATTACTTTGGTGATGGCTCTATACATCAACTTTCTCCGCTGAGTCCGTCGATTCATTTAGGCGCTGAAAAAATATTTATTATTGGGGTCGATCAACCTAAAGAATTACACCCGCCGGGTTATTCGCCACATTATCCTGGACTCTCTGCTGTTGCGGGGCATTTACTAGACAGTGTATTTACCGACACTATGCAATCGGATTTAGAGCGTTTGGCTCGTGTTAACCGAACATTAGGGCTATTACCCGCGCGTGACAAACATCAAGAACTTAAACAAATAGATACCTTTGTAATTAACCCATCGCAAAACTTTAATGCTATTGCAGCACAGTATTACGACGATATGCCTTGGGCTATTAAAGTATTGCTACGTACCATAGGTGTTAAAAAACATTCGCAATCGAGCTTAACCAGTTATCTATTGTTTGAAAAACGCTACACCCAGCATTTAATGCAAATTGGTTATGAAGACGGTATGAAAAAATTACCGGAGATACGCAAGTTTTTAGAACTAGATTAAGCTCAAACAGAAACGTTATTCTATTCCGTCGAGCAGGTAGTGCTCTACCCGCTCAACACGCCTTGGTTTACCTTGTAACACTAAAACGTCATTAGCCAATAAGGTTGTTTTTGCTGATGGCGTGTCTATTTCGGCTCCTTCTCTGCGCAGCGCTTTTACCAGTACCCGACGCTTTTCTAAATTTAGATTTTCGATTGTTTTATTAACTGCATAAGCTTTATCAGGCAGAGCAACCACATGTAAGTACTCTAACCGGTCACTTGATGTATCTTCGTTATCTTTAAAATAGCCTGCATAAAAGCTTTGCATTAACGGATAACGATTACGACGCTCTTTACTTACTCTTCGCACAATACGCGTCATCGGTACGCCCGACATAGACAACACATGCGACACGAGCATTAAGCTTGCCTCTAACGACTCAGGTACTACTTCGGTTACACCTAGCTCTTTTAAATAATCTAGCTGGCTATCGTCACGGGTACGAATGAGTATTTTAACATTGGGTGCTATTTGCTTTATGGCATCAATCACAACTTGAGCGTGATCAAACTCTGTAAAAGTAATAATAACCAAGCGAGCTCGCTCTACTCCTGCGCACTTTAAAATATCTTTTTGTTTAACATAGCCAAATATGACAGGCTCACCCGCCGCTTTGCCTTCTTGTACTAAAATTGGGTTACTTTCAATCGCAACATAGTCTATTGCTTCGGGCTTTAAAAAACGCGCTATAGTTTGCCCAACTCGCGAAAAACCACAAATAACAACATGGTCACTATAAAGCGTACTACTTTGTGGCTCACTCTCGAGCGCCAAACTTGGGCGATCGAGTATGCCTAAACGCTTTAAAATAAATGGCGTTTTATCAATCAAAAATGGGGTAAATGCCATTGAAAGCACACCAAGGGCAATTAAAAATGAAGCTTGCTCTGAATTTAATAATTGATGCTGGCCAGCAAGTGCAATAAGTACAAAGCCAAACTCCCCCATTTGCCACAGCATAATGCCACAGGCGAGTGAATCTTGGTTTCGCTCATGCATTAGCCGCGCGCTAAAGGCTACCACTGCAATTTTTAATACCAGTAAACCCAGCAAGGCGCCAATAATTATTACGATATGCCCCAGTACAAATAAAATATCCAGCTGCATACCTACAGTAACAAAAAATAGCCCCATTAAAATATCGCGAAATGGGCGTATATCGGCCTCTAACTGATGCCTGTAATGGCTCTCACCTAACATCATTCCGGCTAAAAAAGCACCTAGCGCCATAGACAAGCCAAACATATACGTTAAAAAGCCTGCAAACAACGCGACTAATATGGTGGTAAGTACAAATAACTCATCGGTTCGTACTTGCGCTATTTCTTTAAACACAATGGGCAATACCCATTTACCAATTGCCCAAAGAAGCACACATACAAATGCGCCTTTACTTAGGGCAAACGCTAAAGCCCAGCCAATACTTTGAGAGTCACTTGATGCAAATAAAGGAAGTATTATTAATAGAGGAACAACAGCAATATCTTGAAAAAGCAGTACACCAACGGCTAATTGCCCACGGCGCTGATTGAGCTCCCCCGTTTCTTTTAATAGCTTAACAACCACAGCGGTTGAAGAAAGTGCCATAATTGTGCCGATGGTAAAACTGGTGAGTAATGAAAAGTTTAAGCAATATAGAATAATAATGAAGAGTAAACTGGTTATACCTACTTGTAATGAGCCCAAACCAAATACTAGGTTGCGCATTGCCATTAGCCGAGAAATAGAAAATTCTAGCCCTAAACTAAATAACAAAAACACAATACCCAGTTCAGCTACAAACTCTATTTCGTGAGATTGTGCAAGCCAGCCAATACCATGACTACCGGCTAAAACCCCCGTTGCTAGGTACGCTAAAATAGGCGGCAAGCCAATGCGCTTAAAAAACCACACAAAAAGAACTGCCGCGACTAATAAGCCAAAAATTTGAGCATTAATACTTTGCAAATGCAGCCTCGCGTTTAAATTAAACTAGTAGCTTGTAAGTAAATATAACAACCATATGTTTTTCATGCAATTTTAAAATGTGGCACAAAAATAGCTTAGTTATTGCAAAGCAACACCCTCGGGGGAGAATTTAATGGAAAACGTCCATATTTTGACGCAGCGTGTGTCTGGTCGCGGTGATTTTTTGCCGTTTTCGGCTGAACAATCACCTACAAATGAAATAACTGAAACGCATGAACTCGTCGCAGAGCTACAAACAAGCTTAGTGATCGAGGATGTTCTGGCTATTTACGCTAAATTTGCAAAACAATTGCTCAATTTTTCTGGATTGCAGTTTCAATCAACTTTAGGTACTGCTCAAACATCACAAAGTGATACAAATAGTACACCCTATATTTTTGATTTAGCGATTAATAAAGACCACTTAGGGCAGCTAATTTATTTTAGTAAATTCCCGCTTGGTCACGCAATTGAGAAAAAATTACATACATTACATACTGCGCTGGTTTATCCACTTCGTAATGCGATGATGTATAGTCGCGTACTAAAGCTTGCCACAAAGGATGCGTTAACCGGTTTAAATAATCGTAGTCAATTTAATGACTTTTTACTTCAAAAGCTTGAAAACTGTCGCCGTTATCAACGTCCATTTAGTTTAATGTTGCTTGATTTAGATAACTTTAAACAAGTTAACGACAACTTCGGCCATAAAATTGGTGACGATACACTTAAAGAATTTTCAAAAGTACTGTGTAGTAGTATACGCGGCACTGATTCGGTATTTAGATTTGGTGGTGATGAGTTTGCTTTACTTATTGAAGATCCTGAGTTTACAACTAATAAAGTGATTGCTGAGCGTATAATGTGCTTAGTAAGAAAATCGCCATTAATGTCTAAGTATAAAGTAACAACCAGTATTGGTTTTACTTTAGCTAACAGCCAAGATTGCGAAACTGAGATATTTGCTCGAGCAGATAAAGGTTTATACAAAGCAAAGGCATCAGGTAGAAACTGCGCAAAAGCATATTAGCCTTTACTTAACTGCATTAAATAAAAAAGCCTAGCTTCCCCCGCTAGGCTTTGCACTTACCAATTTATAAATAAACAACGCAGCACAAAAACCAAAAAAGAACCCGCTAATTAAATTAAGTAATGCAGTAATAGTCGCAAGCGGTGTAAATAATACTAAAAGCAGTGGCAGGCTCACGCCTAAAATAAAAAACAATCCACCTTTACCTAACCAATAAGCTAATAAAAGTACTGCAGATGCAATCCCACCAGCGACTGCATAACCTAACGTAACTATATTTAACTCAAGTAAAACATTAGCGATAACAGCAATAAGCGCTGTTATTAGCATACCCATTGGCGCTTTTGTTACTAACGATAAGCCAACATGCGGCTGTTTACTCATTTATTTACACTCCCAAAAAATACCATTTTCATCAACATGCTTAGCACTTATAAAATAACCAACCACTTGAACTAATTCATCATTATAAAAAATAAGTGGTACACTGGCGCGTAGCCACGGCGCTATTTTTGCATCTTTAAACCAATGCTTAACTGTATTACTACCAGGCTTTTTAAATGGTTTAATACGTGCGCTATTGCAATTAAAGCGCACTATTACTTGCTCATTTGAGTGTGGAGGTCTTACTCCAAAACCAATGCTTTTAATTAATAAGCGCCCGTCTGCAAGTTTTAGCTGCGAATGATTCAGCTCAATATCTGTTAATACTTCACTTGGTGTTACAAAATACAAATAACCTTGATGGCGACGTATTTGCCCATCAAGCAAATCAATACGCATTTGTGCGTCGTTTTTTGCGCACATTGCTTGATTAATAATTTGCTCAAGCTGCTTTTGCGATGGCATGACTTGTGTAAATAATGCAAGCCACGCACGTACTATATTTGCAATACGCGCTGAGCTGTATTCACTTATTTGGCTAATGCACAGTGCTTGGTGCTCGTTAATACACTTATTTAAATCAAGCTGAGTGTATTCATCAAGTAATGTTTGCTGTTGTTGTAGTAGCTCAATACTTCGTGCTGTACATTGTTCAAACCCAGTAAAGCGCTCGGCTAACACAGGTACTATTTTTGAGCGTAAAAAGTTACGGTCAAAACTTTCATCTGTATTTGAGTCATCAGTTATGTGGTTAATACTAAAGCGCACTGCAAACGCTTCTATATCGCTTCGCTTTACGTTTAACAATGGCCTAAAACATACACGGCCACTTTGCAGCAAACGCGCTTGGTGCATGGCGCCAAGCCCTTTTAAACCCGAGCCACGCTTTAAGCGCAGTAAAAACGTTTCTACTTGGTCGTTTAAATGTTGGCCCAATAAAACAATGCTGCCTTGTGGGCTTAGCTCATCAAGTGCTTTGTAACGTGCATCGCGAGCTTGGGCTTCAAGGCTCGTTCGCGACTGCTGCTCAATTACAACTTTTGCGACTTTAAAAGGCACATCAAGCTCAATACATACATTCTTGCAAAAGCGTTGCCAGTCATCAGCATACTGGCTCAAGCCATGGTGAACATAAATAGCCGATACATCAATTGCAGGATTATCGGCTCTTAAAGCACGCATTAAATGCAGCAACACCACAGAATCAACACCACCAGAAAGCGCCACAGTAAAAACAGTGTTACCTTGCTCAATATAGCTATTTAGTGATTTTTTTAATTGCTGATAAATTGCTGTTGTATGCATATGGCCGCACTTTTATATAAAAACTCTGAACATTTTAAAGCAAAAAAGCCGCATAAGCGGCTTTTTTTTAACAATTAATGTGTTTAGCAATAACCAAACGACATTAAACGTTTGTAACGTTGATCAAGCATTTCTTCAAGCGTAAGCGCTTGTAAGTCTGCTAGGTCACGCTTAAGGCGTACTTTTAAGTTACGTGCCATAGCATCGTAATTACGATGTGCACCACCTAGTGGCTCATCAACTAAGTTGTTGATTAAGTCTAGCTCTTTAACGCGCTCTGCAGTTACACCCATTGCTTCTGCTGCAAGCGGTGCTTTGTCAGCGCTTTTCCAAAGAATAGACGCACAACCTTCAGGCGAAATTACAGAATAAGTGCTGTACTGCAACATGTTAACTCTGTCGCCAACACCAATCGCTAATGCACCACCTGAACCGCCTTCACCAATAACTGTACATATTGTCGGCACTTTAAGTGACGCCATTACTTTTAAGTTACGTGCGATTGCTTCAGATTGACCACGTTCTTCAGCGCCAACACCTGGGTATGCACCTGGTGTGTCAATAAAGGTCATGATTGGCATTTTAAAACGCTCAGCCATTTCCATTAAGCGTAATGCTTTACGGTAACCTTCTGGCTTTGGCATACCAAAGTTACGTTTAATTTTTTCAGCAGTATCACGACCTTTTTGTTGGCCAATAACCATTACCGGTTCGCCATCTAAACGCGCAATGCCACCTAAAATAGCTGGATCGTTAGCAAAAGTACGATCGCCAGCAAACTCGTCAAATTCCGTGAAAATGCGCTCGATATAATCTCGAGTGTAAGGACGCAACGGATGACGTGCTAACTGTGATACTTGCCAAGCGCCTAAATTAGAAAAAATCTCCTGTTTTTGTTTGGCACTTTTTTCTTTTAATTTGCTGACTTCCTCTTCTAACTCAAGGTCTAATTCGCCAGCGCGGCTGATACTTTGTAATTCTTCAATTTTTGCTTCTAATTCTGCAATTGGAAGCTCAAAATCAAGATAATTGAGGCTCATGCTCTAAACTACCTAATTAGTTAAATTCTAGTTCTACATCTTGCGCAGCCATTAGTGATAACTTATGGATTAAGTCGTCACTTGGCGTAACACACCATTCGATCCCAAGAGTTAATTGCGCCAACGCATCTGGACGTTGGTAATAAACCTTGATCGGACACGTTCCCATTTTATAGGGTTCGAGTACTTTTTGTAATTTATCGAAGAAACCTGCCTCGATTTGCACCATGTTCAGCGTCATTTTAATCGCTTTAATACGCTTTTCACGCGCTTGAGCAATGGTGTTTATTTCTCTGGCGGTCATTGTAATACCACCGGAGAAGTTATCAAAGCTGACCTGTCCAGATATTACCAAGATATTGTTAACTTGGAGCATATCTTGGTACTTTTCAAACTCGTCTGAATACAAGCGTACATCAATCCGTGCACTCTTGTCATCTAAAGTTACTAAGGCCCAACGATTTCCTTTTTTATTAATTAATACTCTAGAAGCAATAACTAAACCAGCTGCCGTTGCAAACACATCACGATTAGTTGGCTGTAAATCAACTATTTTTCCGCTAGTGTAATGCCTAAGCTCACGGCGGTACTGATTTATTGGATGCCCAGTTAAATAAAGGCCTAGCGTCTCTTTTTCGCCATCTAACCACTCGTTATCAGTAAGCCCTGTGGCTTTAATAAAAGCTTGTTCAACTTCATCAGGCTCAGTGGCTAATAAACCAAATAAGTCACTTTGTCCTAATTGCTCAGCTTTGTTGTGTTGATCGGCCGCACGCATAGCATCTTTTAAACTGGCTAGTAATGTAGCACGCCCAGATTGGGTTTTCTCTGGTCCTAATTGATCCAAAGCACCTGCGTAAATTAATTTTTCAGTAACACGTTTATTTAAGCGTTTTAAATCAACACGGGCACAAAAATCAAATAAATCTTTAAATGGGCCGCCTTTTGCACGCGCTTCTAAAATTGCTTCAACCGGTGCCTCACCTACGCCTTTTATCGCGCCAATGCCGTAAACAATTTCACCTTCAAGGTTTACTGTAAACTTAAACTCACCTGCATTTACGTCTGGTGGTAATAAGGTGAGCTTCATGTTTTCACATTCATCCACCAAAATAACTATTTTGTCGGTGTTATCCATATCGGCCGACATTACCGCAGCCATAAACTCTGCAGGATGATGCGTTTTCATCCACAATGTTTGATACGATACGAGTGCGTAAGCTGCTGAGTGAGATTTGTTAAAACCGTAACCTGCGAACTTTTCTACCAAGTCGAAGATTTTTATCGCAAGCTCGCCGTCAATGCCGTTATTTCTTGCGCCATCTTCAAATGTTGAACGCTGCTTTGCCATTTCTTCGGGTTTTTTCTTACCCATTGCACGACGCAGCATGTCGGCGCCACCTAGCGTGTAACCTGCTAGTACTTGCGCAATTTGCATTACTTGTTCTTGATACAAAATAATGCCGTAGGTTGGATCAAGTATTGGTTTTAAGCTTTCGTGCTGATACTGCGCATCTGGGTATGAGATTTCTTCGCGGCCCAGTTTTCGGTCGATAAAGTTATCTACCATGCCTGATTGCAGTGGACCTGGGCGGAACAAGGCCACAAGTGCAATCATATCTTCAAAGCAGTCGGGCTTAAGGCGGCGTACTAAGTCTTTCATACCACGCGACTCTAGCTGGAATACAGCAGTCGTTTCGGCGCGAAGTAGCAACTCAATACTTTTTTTATCATCCAGTGGAATGGTGTTTATATCAACGGGGTCTTTACCTTGGCGCTTCATGCGCACATTGGTCATATCGACCGCCCACTGCAATATAGTCAGTGTACGTAAACCCAAGAAATCGAACTTAACTAGGCCGGCTGTTTCTACATCGTTTTTATCAAACTGTGTTACTGGAAACTTACCTTCGTCGTCGCAATAAAGCGCAGCGAAGTCGGTAATAGTGGTTGGCGATATTACTACGCCACCCGCATGTTTACCGGCATTACGTGTACACCCTTCAAGGATGCGACACATGTCGATTAAGTCTTTTACCTCATTGTCGCCATCGTAGGCTTCTTGCAAGCGCGGTTCTACATCAAACGCTTTGGCAAGTGTCATACCGGGGTCACCCGGAATCAATTTTGAAATTCGATCAACAAACCCGTAAGGATGGCCAAGCACTCGCCCTACATCGCGTATTACCGCTTTTGCAGCCATGGTCCCAAAGGTAATAATTTGCGAAACCGCATCCCGACCATACAAAGCCGACACGTGATCAATTACTTCGTCTCGTCTATCCATACAAAAATCGACGTCGAAATCGGGCATTGATACACGTTCAGGGTTTAAGAATCGCTCAAAGAGTAAGTCAAACTCAAGTGGATCAAGGTCGGTAATTTTAAGCGCGTACGCAACTAACGAACCCGCACCGGAACCACGACCAGGTCCAACTGGAATATTATTATCTTTACTCCACTGAATAAACTCCATTACGATTAAGAAGTAACCTGGGAATCCCATTTGGTTGATTACACCGAGCTCAATTGCAAGACGCTCATCGTATTCAACACGTTTTACTTTTCTATCTTCTTCGTCGGGGAATAAAAACTGTAGTCGCTCTTCTAGGCCGTCTTGTGACACTTTAACTAAAAAGTCTTCAATTTTAAGCGAGCCGGTTGGGTAATCAGGTAAAAAGTAAGTACCTAATTGCACAGTTACATTACAACGCTTAGCGATTTCTACGGTATTTTGTAGGGCTTCTGGAATATCGCTAAACAACTCAGCCATTTGCTCAGGTGTTTTTAGATATTGTTCTTCAGAGAACCGTTTAGGGCGGCGCTTATCATCGAGCGTGTAACCGTCAAAAATAGCAACACGAATTTCGTGCGCTTCAAAGTTTTCGGGCTTTAAAAACACCACTTCGTTGGTCGCTACAACCGGTAGTTGCTCTTTAGCAGCAAGCTCTACCGCCATGTGCAAGTAATCTTCTTCAAGCGGTCGATTGGTGCGAACAAGCTCTAGGTAGTAGTTATCGCTAAAATGCTGCTTATAAAAACTAACAACCGATTCAATTACAGTCGGATTATTTTTTAATAATGCTTTACCTAAGTCACCGTCTTTAGCGCCTGAGAGAATAATTAAGCCTGCTTTTAGCTCAACTAACCACTCGCGGTCAATCACAGGGCGATGAAATACATGCCCACGCTGATAAGCTTTAGATATCAGCAAGGTAATATTTTTATAGCCGTCGTTGTCTTTGGCTAATATAGTTAAGCGGCTTGGCTCATCAGGAAACTCTGGGCTACGAACCCAAAAGTCAGCACCCACTATAGGTTTAATACCTGCATTATGCGTGGCGCCATAAAAACGCACTAAACCACAAAAGTTCATTTGATCGGTAATTGCAATGGCTGGCATTTGCAGCTCTTGCGCTTTTGCGACGATTGGCTTTGTTTTAGCAAGGCCATCAACCATCGAAAAGTCTGAATGAACTCTTAAATGAACAAAATCAGGAGCAGCCATGCTTAGCCCTCACCATTGGCTTGCGCCAAAACCCGCTGCACAGGTTTAAAGCTTTTACGATGCTCGTCAATTGCACCGTACTGTTCAAGCGCTGCAAAGTGCGCTTTAGTGGGATACCCTTTGTGCCCTGCAAAACCATATTCTGGGTGGCGTGCATCAAGTTCAAGCATTTCGTCATCGCGCGCTACTTTAGCTAAAATAGACGCTGCTGAAATTTCGGCCACTAAGCTATCACCTTTAACAACAGCTTGTGCTGGCATAGTGAGTTTTGGCAATCGATTACCATCTATAAATACAAATTCAGGTTGTGTGCTTAATGCCTCTACTGCGCGAGTCATGGCAAGCATCGTTGCGTGTAGAATATTTAACTCATCAATTTCTGTTGGACTGCAGCGTCCATACGCGTAGCACAATGCTTTTTCTTTTATTTCAACTGCAAGTGCTTGGCGTTTTTTATCCGTTAATTTTTTAGAATCTGCTAAACCTGCAATTGGTTTAGTGGGATCTAAAATGACGGCGGCAGTGACTACATCACCAACAAGCGGGCCGCGCCCTACTTCATCTACACCAGCAATTAAGGATACATTGGGTCTATCAATTTGCATTTATTAACTCCGCCACAGCATTGGCTGCTTGTTCACTGGCATTTAATCTGATTTTTTCGTGAATAGCTAAAAAGCGTGCTTTTAGCTCTTTGTTATCTGTGTTGAGCATAGGGGTAAGTGCGTTTGTTAAGTTAGTCACATTACACTCGGTTTGTAAAAACTCAGGCACTAGCTCTTCGTCGGCTAATAAATTAGGCAGCGAAAAGTACTTAATATTAAACGTAAATAAAGTTTTAAAAATCCAATAGCTCAAAGGCTTTATTTTATAGCCCACAACCATTGGTTTTTTATAAAGCATACCTTCAAGTGTTGCTGTGCCCGAGGCTAATAAAATAGCATCAGCAGCTTGCATCGCTAATTTTGATTGCCCATCAAGCAGGTTAACATTAAGGTTTGGTGCGGTAGCGTTTAATATATCACTAAACTGCGCTTTGCGTTTTTCGTTAACCAACGGCACCACAATTTTAAGATTGGGGTTTTTAGCTTGCAGCTCAGCAGCTGTTTTAATGTAAGTCTCGCTTAGCAAACCAACTTCAGAGCCTCGACTACCAGGTAGCAGCGCCAGTACTTTGTCATCAAGGCTTAAGCCGAGTTCTTCTCGTGCTTTAGTATCGTCGTGCTCAAGTGCTATGTCGTCTGCCAAGGTATGCCCCACAAATGTACATGGCACTTGGTGCTTATCGTAGAACTCTTTTTCAAATGGTAATAATGCTAACACTAAGTTAGTGGCTGCACTTATTGTATGAATGCGCTTTTCGCGCCACGCCCAAACAGACGGACTTACATACTGTACGGTTTTAATACCCGCATCTTTAAGTGGCTTTTCTACACGTAAGTTAAAATCCGGTGCATCAATACCTATAAATACATCAGGTGGGTTATCTACAAAATGCTGCACGAGTTGTTTACGTATTTTAAGCAAACGTGGTAAACGCCCTAGCACCTCAACAAGCCCCATAACCGAAAGCTCATCCATGTCGTAAAGTGTTTTACAGCCCTGCGCTTGCATTTTAGGTCCTGCTATTCCTTCAAAAATAGCGTCCGGAAAGTGTTTTTTAAGGGCTTTAATTAAGCCTTCACCTAAAATATCGCCCGACAGTTCACCTGCCACAATACCAATTCGTAGTTGTTTTTTATCTTTATTCATTTGATTTTATTTCACAAGTAAACCAGGCGTTCATGCTTGTTAGTTTACCGTGTTTTACTGTTTGGTTAAACGCTTTAAATAACTGGTTTTTTATTACCTAAGTTAAGGCTTTATGTTGTTTGTTTTTAATACTGATGTAGCATAGGAAATATATATTACGCTTTACTAATTATGTATGTTGACAAAGATTGCACAAACGTAAATACTATTACAAACTTTCAGTAATTACTGAAAGTTCATTAAATTTTAACTTTGCCAATAAAATGTTGCCCTGTTAATCCGTCACTCTCAAGGAGCCAATAATGATAGATGAAACCTTTGTGGATCTATCGCGATTACAGTTTGCTGTTACCGCTCTCTTTCATTTCTTATTCGTACCGTTAACGATAGGTATGACCTGGATTTTAGTTATTATGGAATCGGTTTATGTTATGACCGGTCGCGAAATTTATCGTGATATGACTAAGTTTTGGGGAAAATTGTTTGGTATTAACTTTGCAATTGGTGTGGCAACAGGCCTTACCATGGAATTTGAGTTTGGTACTAACTGGTCTTATTACTCCCATTACGTAGGTGATGTTTTTGGGGCTCCCCTGGCTATTGAAGGTTTAATGGCATTCTTTTTAGAATCGACCTTTGTGGGTATGTTCTTTTTAGGCTGGGACAGGCTTTCTAAACGCCAACATTTAGGCGCGACCTTTTTAATGGCCATTGGTACTAACATGTCGGCGCTGTGGATTTTAATTGCCAACGGTTGGATGCAAAACCCAGTAGGCGCTGAATTTAACTATCAAACCATGCGCATGGAAATGACCAGTTTTGCAGAGCTTGTGTTTAACCCTGTAGCCCAAGTTAAGTTTATTCATACTGTATCGGCAGGTTATGTAGCAGCGTCTATGTTTGTGCTTGGTATTAGTAGCTGGTACATATTGAAGGGTCGTGATTTAGCATTTGCTAAACGCTCTTTTTCAGTCGCATCAGGCTTTGGTTTAGCGTCAATTTTGTGTGTAATTTTACTCGGTGACGAATCAGGCTACGAAGTAGGCGAAGTCCAAAAAGTAAAACTTGCCACAATTGAAGCTGAATGGCACACAGAAGAAGCTCCGGCTGCGTTTACCGCATTTGGTTTTCCTGATTCAGAAGAGCAAGTAACACATGCGGCGGTTAAAATACCTTACGCACTTGGGTTAATTGCTACGCGCTCACTAGATGAGCAAGTAACGGGTATTAACGACCTAGAAAAACAACATGAAGTACGTATTCGCAACGGTATGATTGCTTATGAATACCTTACAAAACTTAGAAACGGTGAAGATACGCCAGATAATATCGCCAAATTTAATACTCTAAAAGATGATTTAGGCTATGGCTTGCTACTTAAGCGCTACACACCTGATGTTGTAGATGCTACTGAAGAACAAATTCAAAAAGCTGTTAAAGACTCTTTTCCTAAAGTAGGCCCTATGTTTTGGTCATTTAGGATTATGGTTGCCTGTGGTGTGGCCATGCTAGGTGTATTTATATTGGCATTTTACTACAACGCACACCGCGTTATTGAGCAAAAACGCTGGTTGTTATGGGCTGCCATATTGAGTATTCCACTACCTTGGATAGCGATTGAGTTTGGCTGGATTGTTGCCGAGTATGGTCGTCAACCTTGGGCTATATCTGAAATACTGCCGACCTTTTTAGCCACGTCGTCACTAACAGTAAACGATATTTTAATTAGCTTAACTGGGTTTATTGTTTTCTATACTGGTTTAGCCATTGTGGAAGGCTGGCTGATGATCCGCTTTGTTAAGCAAGGGCCAAGCTCGCTACATACTGGTAAGTATCATTTTGAATTACCAAGCAAAGCTGATAAAACTGAAGGAGAGCAATCATGATTTTTGATTATGAAACATTAAAAATGCTTTGGTGGTTGATCATTGGTGTGCTGCTTATTGGTTTTGCTATTACCGATGGTATGGATATGGGCGTTGCTATGTTGCTCCGCCTCGTTGGTAAAACAGATTCAGAGCGCCGCACAGTAATAAACACAATTGGCCCGCATTGGGATGGTAACCAAGTATGGTTTATAACTGCAGGCGGCGCGTTATTTGCGGCGTGGCCTATGGTTTATGCAGCTGCATTTTCGGGCTTTTACTTTGCCATGATGCTAGTACTCTTTGCTTTGTTTTTTAGACCACTTGGATTTGATTACCGCAGTAAAGTAGACTCAAAACGCTGGCGCAATAACTGGGATTGGGGCTTGCTTGCAGGCAGCGCGATTCCAGCATTAGTATTTGGTGTTGCGTTTGGTAATTTATTTTTAGGCGTACCGTTTAATATTGATAACCTTATGCGTGTAAGCTACCAAGGATCATTTTTTGGCTTGCTTAACCCATTTGGATTACTTGCAGGTTTAGTGAGTATTACCATGTTAGTTGCGCATGCGGGTATGTGGTTACAACTTAGAACAGCAAGTGTGGTCGCAGAGCGTTCGGGTCAATATGGTCGCTATTCTCTTATTGTGTTTATCGTGTTATTTGCTGCAGCTGGTTTTTGGGTGGCTAACTTAACGGGTTACCAAGTTGTATCTATGGCTGATACACAAAGTCATGCAGACCCTTTAGCTAAAGTAGTCACTACAGCGCAAGGTGCTTGGTTAAGTAATTACAGCACTCGTCCGTGGACAATGACCTTCCCTATTTTAGCCTTTGCAATGGCATTAAGTGCACTTGTGTTTTCAAAATTAAATAAACCTGCACTTGGACTTATTTCAACAAGCTTAATGTTAATTGGCGTAATTATGACGGCCGGTGTTTCTCTGTTCCCATTTATTATGCCATCAAGTAATAACCCTAATATTAGCTTAACAATTTGGGATGCGGTATCGAGCCATAAAACGCTCAATATAATGTTTGTTGCAGTGTGTATTTTTGTACCACTAATATTGTCCTACACCACTTGGTGTTACGTAAAAATGTGGCGCAGAGTAACGGTAGAAGAAATTGAAAACAACACTCATGGTAGCTACTAAGGAGACTAAACAATGTGGTATTTCGCTTGGATTTTAGGTGTACTTTTGGCCTGTACCTTAGGTGTAATAAATGTAATGTGGTACGAATTTCATCAAAATAAAAACAGCATTGCTGATGATGAACAAGCCATGCACGATTTATTAAATGATGCTAACAACACAAAAGATGACGACTAACCCCCGACCAGATCGCGCGCAGCAGCAATCACTGCGCGCTTTTTTAAAGCGTCAAAGTAAACCCGCTGCAGTGTGGTTAAAGTTAAGCATTGCACTGGGTACTTTTAACGCATTACTGATGATTGCAGGTGCTTATTTACTGGCTCAAGCTATTCATAATGTAATGTTTGAAGGTAATAATTTAGCCCAAGTCACTCATTTATTATGGCCCTTAGCAGGCATTATTTTATTGCGCGCGGTGTTTTTAGCGTTAAGTGAGCGCTTAAGTGCATTTGCTGCGCTTAAAATAAAATCGGCTATGCGCCAAACACTTCTCCATAAGCTCAGCTTACTTGGGCCTAGTTATATAGAACAACACGGCCAAGGCGCTACATTAAATACCCTGCATAATGGCGTTGAAGCACTTCACGACTATTATGCTAAATACTTGCCAGGTGTTGCTTACAGCGCGCTTATTCCGCTGGCAATATTGGTAGTTATTTTTCCGACAGATTATAAAGCTGGGCTGATATTTTTATTAACCGCCCCGCTCATTCCTTTTTTTATGATTTTAGTAGGCACTAAAGCCGAAGCTTTAAACCAAAAACGCTGGAAGCAACTTGCTGTACTGGGCAATTACTTTTTTGACCGCGTGCAAGGTTTAACTCAGCTAAAACTATTTAATGCAACATGTACCGAGCTTAAACAAATAGCTAAAATTTCAGATGATTTTAGACACGCGACACTCGATGTTTTAAAAATCGCGTTTTTATCATCATTTGCACTTGAGTTTTTAGCCACTATTAGCGTGGCACTCGTTGCCGTAATTATTGGTTTTAGACTATTTTTTGGCACTCTTGATTTTGCCACTGGCTTTGTGGTGCTACTTTTAGCGCCTGAATTTTATTTACCACTGCGCCAACTAGGTAGTCATTACCATGCACGTTTACAAGGTATTAGTGCGGCGGCCGATATGGTTGCGATTTTAAATGCCCCACTGCCAAGTGACGAAAATGCGTCAGTAACTACAAGCGCACCTGAAAACAATTTAACTTTAAATACAATTAATTCAATAAGTATTACCGACCTTAATTTTATATACCCTGGTAGTAACGAAGGGATTAAAAATATAAATTTAACATTGCCAAATAAAGGCTTAATTGCAGTTGTGGGCAGTAGTGGCTCAGGTAAAAGTACGTTGTTTGATTGTCTATTAGGGTTTCACCCTGAGGTGATTAACAACCTATCTATTAATGATCAGAGTTTAAGTACAACCGATATTACTTACTTGCAAAATAATATTGCATGGATACCACAACAAGCGACGCTATTTTACGACACCATTGCTGCCAACATTAAATTGGCCAAACCCACTGCCACACAGCAAGAGCTTGAACACGCGGCAAAACAAGCTGGTGTGCTTGAATTTATTAATACCCTACCCGATGGTTTTAACACCCAGATAGGTGAGCAAGGTGAAGGGCTTTCTGGCGGTCAAAAACAACGTATTGCACTGGCTCGCGCATTTATAAAACAAGCACCAGTCTTAGTGCTTGATGAGCCCACAGCGCACCTTGATAGTCAAACAGAGCTGCTTATTCAAGATGCTATTATTGAATATGCTAAAAACAACTTAGTATTAGTTATTGCCCATAGATTAAATACCGTTAAACATGCCAGCAATATAATTGTGATGCACGATGGAAAAATAGCTGAGCAAGGTCACTTTGAAACACTTGCAGCGCAAAATGGTGCATTTGCTGACTTACTAAAAACGGCTGAACAAGGGGTGGTGCATGTGTAATTTTATTCGTTTATTAAAACTTTGTGCTCCTCATTACAAAGCTATGCTATTGGGTACATTTTTAGCGACGATTACGGTATTAGCTAATGTGGGCCTGTTGGCTATATCTGGCTGGTTTTTAGCATCAATGGCCGCTGCTGGTATTGCGGGCGTACAAATGAATTATTTTACTCCTGCCGGCACGATTCGTTTTTTAGCTATTGTGCGAACAGCATCGCGCTATGGCGAACGCCTAGTTACTCATAACGCCACGTTTTTATTACTAAGTGAAATACGTACCAATGTATTTGCAACGTTAAGCAAGCTTAACAATGTTGATTTAGCAATGAGCCGCAGCGCTGATCTAGTTAACCGATTACAAAACGATGTAGACGCACTCGACAAATTTTATTTAAACGTTTTACTTCCTATGCTGGTCGCTCTTTTAAGTGTGCCAATCATCATGCTGTTTATGTCGGCCTATAATGGCAACGTCGCCCTTATTTGCTTTACTGGCATTATACTTATTGGTGTGGTTATACCTGCCCTACTCAGCATAAAGCTCACTAAAAACAGCCATAAAGAAACACAACTTAGTGCACAACTTCGCTCTGAGCTTTCAGATACACTTACAGGCCTTAGAGAGCTTAGTATTTATCAAGCCCGTTCGCAGCAACTTAATAAGTGCGACGAATTAAGCGAGCAGTACAATCAGCAATTATTTATTCGCCACAAAGCACTGGCAAACTCAGATGGATTAAGCTTGTTGGTTGTTCAATTAGCCATGCTTGCTAGCATAGTAACCATTGTGCCGCTGGTTTACGCAAGCAGTATGGTAAATGTAGAACTTGCTATGTTAAGTTTATTTGTACTGGCAAGCTTTGAAAGCGTATTACTACTACCCAACGCGTTTATAGAGCTTCCAAATGTTTTAAAAGCAGCAGAGCGATTGTTTACACTTGAAGATAAAGCAGCTAGTACGCAAATTGAAAGTAAACATGTAGACATTGATGAAAACTTTAGCGCGCAAAATCACACGTTAGTACTTAACAATATTAGCTACCAATATGGTGAACAAACAGCGCTAACTAATATCAGTTTTGAACTAATGCCTCAGCAAAAAGTAGCGATTGTAGGTAGAAGCGGCAGCGGTAAAACGACGCTTGTAAATTTACTTACTGGTTTATGGCCTTTGCAACAAGGCAGCATAACGCTAAACAATCAAAATAGCGTTGTTGACTTACATTCGTTAAATAATGATATACGCGCAAATGTTATAAATATACTCGCCCAGCAGCACCATATTTTTGATGGCACATTAAGTGAAAACTTACGTTATGCCGCGCCAAATGCAACTAAAGAGCAAATGATTGAAGCGCTCGCATTAGCTCAATTGAGCCCATGGTTTAATGATCTAAAAGAAGGTTTAAAAACACGATTAGGCACTGGCGGGCGTAACGTGTCGCAAGGTCAATCTAGGCGTATAGCCATTGCCCAAGCATTACTTAAAAACCCTACTATTTTAGTTCTTGATGAACCAACAGAAGGTCTTGATAATCAATCTAAGCAAGGGGTAATGCAAGCAATAATGCATGTTATGAATAACGCCAGCGTGCTGACAATTACGCACGATCCCGCTCTACTTGCTCAAATGGATAATGTTGTATGGTTAGAAGGCGGTAAAGTAGTCGCACAAGGCTCTCATAAAGAGCTCAGTAGCACTTATCCCGACTATGTGGCGCTAACTACCCGGTTTTAAAACCGTTACTGATACATCAATAACGCCGACTTTAGGGTCGGCTATCTTTTCAAACATACTCTTTGATAAATCAATAATACGACCTCGCACATACGGGCCTCTATCGTTAATTCTTACCGTGACTGATTTATTATTAGCGAGGTTGGTAACAACGACCTTAGTGCCAAAGTCGAACTCTAAATGGGCTGCTGTGGCGGCTTGTTGGCTAAAGCGCTCTCCGTTGGCAGTTGTTCTCCCGTGATATTTGTCAGCATAAAAAGATGCTTTACCAACTTGAGTAACCTCTCCAGTAGATGATTTAACAATAGGTTGGCTACTACAAGCGGCTAACGCTGAAGTAATAAAAAGAGTGACAACTAACTTAGGTAAACGCATAGGATGACTTTTATTATACAAATTAGATGCATACTAACTTGAGCTCGCTGAGTATTAACTGAATTAGGTCTAAACCGTGGGCAATAAAAAACCACCTTCGATTTATCATCTAGGGTGGTTTTTTTATGCTTAGAGCAAAACGCGCGAATTATCTTACAATGCCGCGCTCTGAGCTTTTAACAAAGTCGACCATCAATTTCACAGCAGGGTACTTTTCAGCATCTTCTGTGAGAGATTCAATCGCTTCGTCTGCACCTAAGCTTTTACGGTAAAACGCTTTGTATGCACGGCGTACAGCCATAATTTCATCACTTTCGAAACCACGACGTTTCATGCCTTCTTTATTGATAGCGGCAGGGCCTGCTGGCATACCAATGGTAGTAACAAAAGGTGGTACATCTTTGTTAACACCTGAATACATACCAATAAAGGCATGTGCACCAATTTTACAAAACTGATGAACTCCCGAATTACCACCTAAGATAACCCAGTCGCCTACATGTACATGGCCGGCCACACTTGCATTGTTAGCAAAAATTACGTTATCGCCAATTACTGCGTCATGTGCAACGTGTGTATAAGCCATAAATAAGTTATTACTACCAATTTTAGTAACGCCTTGGTCTTGAATTGTACCACGGTGAATAGTGGCACATTCACGGATAACATTGTTATCACCCATGATTAATGTGGTTGGCTCGTTGTTGTATTTTTTGTCTTGGCAGGCTTCGCCCACAGACGCAAACTGAAAAATATGATTGCCAGAGCCAATAGTTGATGGCCCTTTAACAACAACATGAGACTCAATAATACAGTTATCACCGATAACAACATCATTGCCAATATAACTATACGGACCAACTGAGACATTGTTACCTAGTTTAGCGCCAGGTTCGATTATTGCTGTAGAATGGATCACTATTAAAACTCTCTTCTCGCACACATAATTTCGGCACTACACACTACTTTGCCGTCGACTCTAGCTTCTGCTGCAAACTTCCAAATGTTGCGACGTTCTTTTAAAAACTCAACATGAAGGTGCATTGTATCACCTGGGATCACTGGCTGTTTAAAACGTGCGTTATCAACAGCAGCAAATAAATATAATTCGTTTTCACTACGATTTTCTACTGTTTTAAAACCTAATAAACCCGTGGCTTGCGCCATTGATTCTAATATTAGCACACCAGGAAAAATTGGCTGATTTGGGAAATGGCCAGTAAATATAGGTTCGTTTATAGAAACATTTTTAATAGCATGTAAAGATTTGCCAGGTGTAAAATCAATAACACGATCAATTAATAGCATCGGGTAACGGTGCGGTAATAAACTTAAAATTTCTTGAATATCAAGGCTATTTAATTCGTTTGCCAAAATAGCATCCTTATTAGTGTTCAACGTTATGACTTAGCCAATGCTTCCAGCGCTTTAAGACGAGATTTCATGTCTGAAAGGTTACGCAAGTGAGCTATTGATTTACGCCATTCTTTGTTTGTTGTATGGGGCATACCAGATGAGTAAATACCTGGTTCGGTGATTGATTTTGTCACCATACTCATGCCGGTAATTATAACACCATCACATACAGACATGTGACCATTAATTGCAACCATGCCACCAATTTGACAGTTTTTGCCAATGGTAACGCTTCCTGCAAGTACGGTGCAGCCCGCGATTGCGGTGCCTGAATTAACTTCAACGTTGTGCGCTATTTGACACTGATTATCGATAATAACATTGCTATGGATAATGGTATTGTCCAGTGCGCCACGATCAATTGTCGTGCTTGCACCAATTTCAACTTTGTTACCTATGATCACTGAACCAAGCTGAGGTATTTTTACCCATTGCCCGCGTTCGTTCGCATAGCCAAACCCATCACTACCTACAACACTATTTGCTTGAAACAAACAATCTGAACCAATTTCAACATCGTGATAAATAGTCACACTAGACCAAAGCTTAGTGCCAGAGCCTATTTTAACACGTTCTCCGATAAAACTGTTCGGACCAATTTGCGCATTGTCACCTATCACCGCATCAGCTTCAATGACTGCATTAGCCCCTATAGCGGCGCTGTCACTAACAATCGCTGTTGAATGAACAGTGGCACTTGGATGAATACCCGTCGAGGCTGAGCGTGGTGTTGTATCCATAAATTGCGCTAATTTTGCGTAACTTACATACGGATTCGCAACAATAACTTTGCTACCACTAAAGTACTGAGCATCGGCTTGGCTTACTATTACAGCGCTAGCTTGAGTAGTCTCAAGTTGCGAGCGATATTTTGAGTTCGCTAAAAATGCAATATGCCCAGAATGGGCATTTGCAAGTGTCGCTATTTTTTTTATTTCTAAAGCGCCATCACCCTGAAGTTCGGCGCCTAGAAGTTCCGCAATTTGCGAAAGCGTATAATTTTGCATAGAGTGATTATTTCTTACTAACTGCAGCTACAACTTTAGACGAAAGATCAGTTACTTCTTTAGGATTAAAGTAAATTGTTGTGTCTTTTACTTTAACTTCGTCGAAGTCGCCGTCTTTAGCAATTTCTTCAATTGTTTTGATGATTACACCTTGAACTTTAGCAAGTTCTTGGTTTTGGCGCGCTTTGATTTCTTGCTCTAAAGGACGACCTTGTTCAGCAAGATTTTTTTGCATGCCTTGGATTTTATCACGTAGTGCATCTTTTTGAGCTTGGCTCATAGTTGTACTTTCGCGTTTAAATTTTTCAGCTTCAAAACGAATATCGCCTTGTAACTTTTCAAGCTCTTGACGACGTTCAGCAAACTCAGTTTGTAAAGACTGTTCAATTTTAGCCATTTGAGGAATTTGCTTGTAGATTTCCTGCATATCAACAATACCTACTTTGTGTGCAAATGCATTCACAGAAGTACCCATCATTAAAGTTGCTAAAACTGCTACAGCTGTTGATTTAAATAATTTTTTCACAAAAAACTCCTTTAGAAAGTGTTACTAATGTTAAAGCTGATGGTTTTCGTATCGTCATCTTCTTCTTTTTGCAATGGATACGCAAAACTGATCAGCATTGGACCCATTGGAGAGATCCATTGTAATGAAAGACCGGTTGAAACCCTAAAGCGCATTGGGTCTGAATAGTCATCTAATTTAGCACGTTCATCAACGCCTAAGTTTTGATAGCGGTCTACGTTAAACTCAGTATCCCATACGTTTGCAGCATCAACAAAGAAGCTAGTACGTACAGAGCTGGTATTTTCTTCATCTAAGAATGGCGTAGGAACAATTAGCTCCATACCTGCCACTGCTTTAGCATTACCACCAATACGGCCTTGCGGCACTAGAATATCAAATTCTGATGCGCCACCAATGCTACCGGTTGTAGTACCGTCTGCACCTGGCGTACCTGGAATAGACTGCGGTATACGCGATACAGCACGTGGTAATATTGTATTACGGTCAAAGCCACGAAGTTCCATTTCCGTTATACGGAAGTACTCTTGGAATGGAAGTGTTTGCTCATACCCGTTTGTAGAACCATAACCATTACCATAACCAAGCGCTGCACGCGTTGAGAATACCCAACGGTGGTCATTTGATATAGGCCAGTAAAAACGCGAATCGTAATTCAGTTTAAAGTACTGAAGATCTGAGTTAGGCGTTGTTGCTGTTAAGTTTAGAGTTTGACGCGAACCCGCTGTTGGGAATAAACCACGGTTAACTGTAATACGCGACCAACCAACACTCAGCTCATACTTAGTAAAGTCAAAGCCTGCATCTGGGTTGTCTGGATCTAAGAATGTTTCACGAAGTACACGCGTTTGCTCGTACTCTGCAATATCCGAAAGCTCTTCTTTAATCCAACGGGCGCCAAAGTTAACACGATTTACAGCATCAATTGGAAAACCAATATTTGTGCCTAAACCATAACTTTTTGATTTGTACTCAACAAGGCTAAATTTACTTGCATCGTAGTTTCTGTAAAAAATGCTACTGCCTTGCGATACACCATCTGGCGTAAAGTATGGGTCTGTGTACGATAAGCTTAAGCTTTCAGAACCTGTAGACGTGTTAAGGTTTAAACCAATTTGGTTACCTGTGCCTAAAAAGTTAGATTCTGTTACACCAATATTAAACTGCAGACCTAAGTAAGAACCATAAGCAAGACCAGCATTAAAGCTACCCGCTGATTGCTCTTTTACAGTAAAGTCTACATCTACTTGGTCATCCACACCTGGTACAGGCACTACGTTAAAATCAACAGTTTCCATATAAGGCAAACGTTGAATTTGTAGTTTTGAACGCTCAAGGTTTTGATTAGATAACCAGGCGCCTTCAAGTTGTGTCATTTCACGGCGAAGTACTTCATCAGCTGTATTTTGGTTACCACCAACAATAATACGACGAACGTATACACGCTTACCTGGATTAACCGATAGTGTTAGTTGTACTTCTTGCTTTTCGTCGTCAATTTCTGGAATTGTACGCACTTCAGCATTAGCGTAACCAAAACGTGCTAAGTAGCTTTTAATAAATTCTTCTGACGAAGTAACGACTGAGCCATTGTAAAGCTCACCCGCTCTAAGTGGGATAACACTTTTAATTAAGTCTTCACGGCCAAGCAAGTCACCAATAAAGTCAAAGCCTTTAACGGTATATTTTACGCCTTCGGTTAAGTTAGCTGTAACGTAAACTGATTCACGTTCAGGGCTCACTGATACTTGCGTTGAATCGATATTAAAACGTAGGTAACCACGGTCTAAATAATAACTACGAATTTTTTCTAAATCGCCTTCAATGGTTTGCTTTTGGTAGCGATCGCTACCCATAAACTGCCACCAAGGTAAATCTTGCTGCGATTCAGCAAGTTTAAGAAGCTCTTCATTAGAAAAAAGTTCATTACCCACTAAGTTAATTTGTCGGATAGAAGCTGCATCACCTTCATCAAACTCTAATTTAAGTTTAACGCGGTTACGAGGCAACTTAGTAATACTGATATCTACTTTAGCGTTGTATTTACCAATACTGTGGAAAAACTCAACTAAGCCCTTTTCGATACTATCGATAACGGTTTTATCAAGTGGTTCACCTTGGCGAATATCTTGCTGATCAAGAGACTCATTAAGCTGCTCGTCTTTAATGTCTTTATTGCCTTCAAACTCAATGAAGCTGATGGTAGGACGTTCCGTTACTTTAAAAATAACGTTGTTGCCATCACGAAGGGCTTTTATGTTATCAAAGTGCCCAGAACGATAAAGTGACTTTATTGTTTTTGAAATCGTATAGTCATCAACATTATCGCCTACGTTAATAGGAATATGTGTTAGCGCTGCACCAAGTGCTACACGCTGTAAACCTTCAACTTTCAGGTCTTCAACAATAAAGGAGTTTTGGCCTAGGGCTGCAAAACTTGCACCCAATAAACTTGTTACTGCCAAATGTTTTTTTATAGCCATTTTATTATCTTTATCCTTTACAACTGTATTACCGCATAACACCCTACTAAAGTGGTGCTTTACAATCGTGTTCTAATTAGTAATTTGCCACGCTGTAAAACTACAAACGCGATACATCATTGAACAAAGCGAAACATGTTAGAAAAATGAGCAACAAGGCGCCCACTTTAAAACCAAACTCTTGTGTCTTTTCAGAGACCGGCTTTTTACGAAAAAGTTCAATTATGTAATACATTAAGTGTCCACCATCAAGTACTGGTAAGGGTAATAAATTAAATACACCCAAGTTAACGCTTATTAAGGCTAAAAAGCTTAAAAAGGCCACTAACCCATAGCTTACGCTAGTTCCAGCGCCTACTGCAATGCCCACAGGGCCACTTAAATTCTTAACCGAAACCTGGCCTGTAATTAAATTACCAATCATGTCAAAACTGAGTGTAATTAAGCGCCACGTTTCTTTTGTGCCTCGCACGATACTATCGAGCGGGCCGTAATGTCTAGTCTCTACATAACCATCAGGCCATTGCTGTACAACAGGAGCAACACCTAAAAAGCCTTGCTCAATACCGTTATTATCAATGCGCCCTTTAGGGGTTACTGTAATGGCTTTTATAGTATCTTGTCTTTTTACACTAAATTGTAAAGATTTGTTAGCTGATTGCGTAATAAGATTAACTAATTGCTGCCAATTGCTTATTGTTTCACCGTTTACAGCCAAAATTGTGTCATTAACTTGTAAATTAGCGTGTTCTGCAGCTGAGTCTTTAGTTACGGCGGCAATTGTTAAAGTTGCTTGAGGTCTAAACGGCACAATACCTAACGAGCTTAATGGTGGCACGTCTTGCTGATCTAATTTCCACCCCTCTAAATTAAGCGTTTTAACACGTGGTTGAAGGTTTTTATCGCGCACTATCACTTCAACGCTTTCTTCACCTAAATTAGACATAAGTGCAAACGTGGCATCTTGCCAGGTCGTTATATCATCATCACCAATTTTTATAATATGTTGAGAAGGCATAATGCCCGCTTGCTCTGCCCGGCTACCCTCGGTAATACTACCTACCACAGGCTTTACCGACTGCACACCCACCATATACATTACAGCAAGAGCAAAAATGGCAAACAAAAAGTTGGCCATTGGACCCGCTGCAACTATGGCAATACGTGCTTGTACAGATTTAGCGTTAAACGATAAATGACGTTGGTTTGCCGGCACGTCATCAACACGCTCATCAAGCATTTTTACATAACCGCCTAATGGAATAGCCGCAATCACATATTCGGTATTATATTTATCGTGCCATTTTAATAGTGGCTTACCAAAGCCAATTGAAAAACGCAGCACTTTAACGCCCATTTTTCGTGCAACCCAAAAATGGCCATATTCATGTATGGCCACTAAAATACCAAGCGCTAAAATAAATGAGCCAAGATTCCAAAAAAAATCAAACATATTAATGCGCCACTTTTGTTATAAATTCTGAAGCGCTAATACGCGCTAATTTATCGCACTCTAAAATTTCATCTAAGCTTTGTACATTGGTATACGTTGCAGATTCAAGCGTTTGTGCATTTATTTTGTATATATCAGTAAAACCAATTTTACCGTTTAAGAATGCACCTACTGCTATCTCATTTGCAGCATTAACCGTTGTAGTAGCGCCCTGCCCTGCACTACACGCATCAATCGCTAATTGTAAATTTGGATAGCGAGAAAAGTCAGGCTTGGTGAATGAGAAATCACATATATCAGAGAAGTTTAACGGTTTAACGCCTGCATTAATTCGCTCCGGGTATGCAAGTGCATGGGCAATTGGCGTGCGCATATCAGGGTTACCCATTTGCGCTAAAATAGAACCGTCATGATATTGCACCATTGAGTGAATAATACTTTGTGGATGAATCACTACGTCTATATCACTGGTGTCGCAATTGAATAACCACTTAGCTTCAATAAACTCTAAGCCTTTATTCATCATAGTGGCCGAGTCTACTGATATTTTTTGACCCATCGACCAGTTAGGATGCGCCACGGCTTCACTTACAGTTACATCTTTTAGTGTGTTTATATCGCGCGTTAAAAACGGGCCACCAGAACCGGTAAGCAAAATTTTACTTACGCCATGTTGCTGTAAATTTTGATCGCCTTTGGCATTTTGTAACGAAGAAGGTAGACATTGAAAAATAGCATTATGTTCGCTATCAATTGGCAGCAAGGTCGCTTTATGTTGTTTAACTTTATCAATAAACAACTGACCTGACATAACTAACGATTCTTTATTAGCAAGGAGTACTTTTTTACCTGCTTCTACTGCACTTAATGTTGGCAGTAAACCAGCGGCACCTACAATTGCCGACATCACGACATCAACATCTGGGTGAGCACATAAGTCGCACATTGCTTGCTCGCCGTGCATAACAAGCGTTTGGCATGGTGTATTAGCTAAATAAGCAGATAACTGCTCAGCGGCTTGCTGGGTAGCCATAATCGCATAAAGTGGTTCGTGTTCAATACACAGCTCAGCCATTTTTTTTGCGTTTTGCCCTGCAGCTAAAACAAAAACATCAAATAACTCTTTATTGCGCGATACAACATCTAGTGTACTTAAACCAATTGAACCTGTTGCGCCTAAAATAACCAGCAATTGCTTTTGGCTCATAAACTAAGAGTCCACGCATAGCACATTACAAACATTGGAGCTGCAGCCGTTAAGCTGTCAATGCGATCTAAAATACCGCCGTGCCCAGGTAAACAACGGCCGCTATCTTTTAAACCAGCTTCACGTTTAAACATGCTTTCAAGTAAATCACCTACCGCAGAGAACAATGCAATAAATGCAGTCATTATCGCGTAGATAGGCCAAACACCTAAATCAACATCGGTAAAGTGACAAAATGCTAAAACAAAAATGATAGAAGCGACTACACCGCCTGCTAACCCTTCAATTGTTTTATTAGGGCTCACTTTTGGCATAAGTTTATGCTTACCAAAGCTCTTACCTGAAAAATAAGCACCAACGTCTGCACTCCACACAATACCCAATACGACTAAAATAAGTACAGAGCCAAAATGTGTTGATTCAGCATATTGCGCACTGCGCAGCGTATTTAGTGCAAGCCATAACGGCACAAGTGTTAATAAACCTGCAATGCCGCGCATTACTAGACCTTCATTCCACGCTTTAGCCATTTCTGGATAGCGCCAAATTAAATAACTAGCAACAATCCACCAAGCAAACGAAAGCGTAAATAAGTAATTCGCATCACCTACTAGCTTGCCACTTTCCCATAGTGATTCAATAGGCCAATGTAAATTAAGCAGGCCAAGTAAGGCTGCAATCAATACAACAAAAGCACCACGTTTGAGCTTATCGCATAAACCCATAAACGCAGACCATTCCCATGCGCCTAATAATACTATTGCACCGGCAAAGTAACTAAATAACGTAAGCGGTGTATAAAAAACCAAAGCTAATGCCGATGGTGCAAGCACAAGTGAGGTTAAAATTCGTTGTTTTAACAAAATGTGACCCTTATTCTATTTAGGTTTGAGCGAGTAATTGTTTTATTTGTTCGCCCGTACAACCAAAACGTCGCTCTCTGGCAACGTAACACGCTATAGCCTCAGCAAATGCTGCTTCATTAAAATCAGGCCAAAGTGTTTCGGTAAAGTAAAGTTCTGCATAAGCAACTTGCCATAGTAAAAAATTACTAATACGAACATCGCCACCAGTGCGAATAAGTAAATCAGGTTCTGCCTGATCTGCCATGCTCATATGCTGTGCTAAGCGCTCTTCTGTAATATCTTCTGCGTTGAGTGTGCCTTGCGCAACTTGCAAAGCAAGTTGTTTAGCCGCGTTAGCCATATCCCAACGACCACCGTAATTAGCTGCAACATTTAAGCGCAATCCGGTATTATTTTCAGTCAGCTTATGCGCAGCGTCTACCTTGCTACGTAATCCTTCAGAAAATCGTGATAAGTCTCCAATAATGGTCAGTTTTACATTGTTTTTATGAAGCTTTTTAACTTCCTTTGTTAAAACAAATAAGAAAAGCTCCATTAAAGTGTTTACTTCGTCTTCAGGGCGGCGCCAGTTTTCACTACTAAAAGCAAATAAGGTTAACGATTGTATCCCTAATTTAGTACAAAACTGAACAGATTGACGAACTGCGTCTACGCCTTTTTTATGCCCATACACACGAGGTCTATTTCTAGCTTGTGCCCAACGTCCGTTCCCATCCATGATGATAGCAACATGTTTGGGTAAACATTGCTGTGAAATTGTGTCAGCATCTAGAACCATAAATATCGAGTATTCCATAAAAAAACGCCGCCTAGTATACCCTAGACGGCGTTTCAAAACTAATAATTTTAATAGGTCCTGTCGACCTTTCAGGATTGTAATTTATTCAATCTAGGCAGAACCCTTTGGGCAGCGCGTTTTTAGATTTTATGCATTGCTATCGCCTAATAATGGGAAATAACCACACTACGTAGGCTCTGCCTTGCCTTAAAGCCAAACACACTACTGCAAATTTAACCTCAAAAGATAAACAGGGACTTACTTAGATTTCCATTAACTCTGCTTCTTTAGCAGCTAATAGAGTATCCATTTCTTTGATAAACTTATCTGTAAGTTTTTGAATCGCATCATCTGATTGACGCGCTTCATCTTCAGATATTTCTTTATCTTTTAATAAACCTTTTACATCGCCATTAGCATCACGACGAATGTTACGAATAGCAACACGACCGCCTTCAACTTCGCCACGTACAATTTTGATTAGGTCTTTACGACGCTCTTCTGTAAGTGGAGGAAGAGGTACACGAATAACAGTACCTGCCGACATAGGGTTTAAACCTAAGTCAGACGCCATAATTGCTTTTTCAACAGCTTGCGCTAAAGACTTATCAAATACACCAATAGCAAGTGTACGAGAATCTTCAATTGTTACGTTAGCAACTTGGTTTAAAGGCGTTGGTGCACCGTAGTACGACACCATAATGCCATCTAGGATTGCAGGATGTGCACGGCCAGTACGAATTTTAGATAATTGGCTACCTAGTGCAGTTACACTTTTTTGCATGCGCGCTTGCGCGTCTTTTTGAATATCGTTAATCACGGTTTAATCCTAATTATTTGATTATTTCATCTGAGGCTTGTGAAGAAATAAGTGTTCCTTCTTCTTCACCCATAATTACGCGTTTTAGCGCGCCTGATTTATTCATATTAAATACGCTCAATGGCATATTGTGATCGCGGGCTAGAGTAAATGCCGCTAAATCCATAACTTTTAATTCTTTTTCAATGATTTCATTGTAGCTTAAGTGGCTGTAAAGCGTCGCTTCTGGGTTTTTAACAGGATCATCACTGTACACACCATCCACTTTAGTCGCTTTAATTACTGTATCCGCTTCAATTTCGATACCGCGTAAACACGCTGCAGAATCGGTAGTAAAAAATGGGTTACCGGTGCCTGCTGCAAAAATAACAACGCGGCCAGTTTTCAATAAACTAATTGCTTCAGCCCAGTTATAAGCGTCACATACACCATTTAGCGGAATAGCCGACATTAAACGACAGTTTACAAATGCACGGTGTAGCGCATCACGCATTGCAAGGCCATTCATAACCGTTGCAAGCATACCCATGTGGTCGCCTACTACGCGGTTCATGCCTGCTTCTGCAAGTGAACCACCGCGTAAAAAGTTACCTCCACCAATAACTAAACCCACTTCTACGTCAAGCTCTACTAGCTCTTTAATTTCTTGTGCCATACGGTCTAAAACTTTAGGGTCGATGCCGAAGCCTTCGTCTCCCATTAAAGCTTCACCACTTAATTTGAGAAGAACACGTCTAAAAATAGGTTTGCGATTGATAGTCATAGTATAGGGGCCAACTTTTATTGAATTATGGATAAAAAATAACCGCGCTTATGTTAAACATAAAAGCGCGGTTATTTTAAAGAATTTCTAGCTGTGAAGCAAAACCAAATAGTACTTTAATTGCATCTAATTTCCTTTTGCATCACAAATAGTTAATCTTACTGACCTTTAGCAGCTGCAATTTGAGCAGCAACTTCAGCAGCAAAATCTTCTTCTTTCTTCTCGATACCTTCACCAACTTCTACACGTACAAAGCCAGTAACTGTTGCGTTTTTCTCTTTAAGAATATCGCCAACAGATTTTTTAGGTTCCATGATGAAAGCTTGACCAGTAAGAGAAACCTCACCAGTGAATTTTTTCATGCGACCAACAACCATCTTCTCAGCGATTTCAGCAGGCTTGCCTTCATTCATCGCGATTTCGATTTGTACTTGCTTTTCTTTTTCTACAACGTCAGCTGGTACGTCAGAAGGAGTTAAGTACTCTGGACGTGAAGCAGCAACGTGCATTGCAACGTGCTTAAGTGTTTCTTCATCAGCAACACCTGCAACAACAACACCGATACGGTCGCCATGACGGTACTCAACTAGGTTTTCACCAGCGATGTACTGCAGACGACGTACGTTGATGTTTTCGCCAATTTTAGTTACTAGCTCAACACGGTCTTCTTCAAACTTAGCTTGTAAGTCTTCGATAGTAAGAGTGTCAGCAATTGCAGCTTCAGCAACTTTATCAGCAAATGCTAAAAAGCTTACGTCTTTTGCAACGAAGTCTGTTTGACAGTTAACTTCTACTAGTACTGCAACACCAGCGTTTTGCTTGATGATGATAGTACCTTCAGCAGCAATGTTACCTGCTTTTTTAGCAGCTTTAGCAGCGCCACTTTTACGCATGTTTTCAATCGCTAACTCGATGTCGCCATCAGTCTCAGTTAACGCTTTTTTACAATCCATCATGCCAGCGCCTGTGCGCTCGCGTAATTCTTTAACTAGGGCAGTAGTTACAGCCATTAGTAAATCCTCAAATCTGAAATCTGGTTTAGATAAGCGGGTTACCCGCTCTACAAGAATAACAAGTCTTCACCTTAAAAAGATGAAGACTTGATGATAGCTAATTACTCAGCTTCAACGAAATCGTCTTTCTCAGCTTGAGCAACGATGTTATTCTCGCGACCTTCAGTGATAGCAGCTGCAACAGCGCTAGTGTAAAGGCTTACAGCACGGATAGCATCATCGTTACCAGGAACGATGTAATCAACGCCGTCTGGGTTAGAGTTAGTATCAACGATTGCAACAACAGGGATACCTAGGTTGTTTGCTTCACGGATAGCAATGTGCTCGTGGTCAGCATCGATAACGAAAAGCGCGTCTGGAAGACCGCCCATGTTTTTGATACCACCAAGGCTCTTTTCAAGCTTTTCCATTTCGCGGTTAAGCATTAACGTTTCTTTCTTAGTTAATTTCTCGAAAGTACCGTCTTGGCTTTGTACTTCAAGGTCTTTAAGACGCTTGATTGATTGACGTACAGTTTTCCAGTTAGTCAACATACCACCTAACCAACGGTGATTTACGAAGAACTGATCGCTTTCTAAAGCAGCTGCTTTAACTGCGTCGCTTGCTGCGCGCTTAGTACCAACGAAAAGAACTTTACCTTTGTTAGCTGCAGCACTTGATAAAAACTTAAGTGCGTCGTTGAACATTGGTACAGTTTGCTCAAGGTTGATGATATGTACACGGTTACGTGTGCCGAAGATGAAAGGCTTCATCTTAGGGTTCCAGTAACGTGCTTGGTGACCAAAGTGAACACCAGCTTGAAGCATATCGCGCATTGAAACGTTTGCCATTTTATAGATCCTCTATAGTTGTTTAGGGTTAGGCCTCCACATATCCCATAGCACCAACACCGAAGTAATTAAACTTCAAATGCACCCAAGTGTATGTGACGATACGTGTGTGTGTTAAAATAAAATTGTGTTTGCCTTAAATACAAAAAATCATTTAAGAATTTATTTGTAAAAAGACGGCGCGCTTTATACCATATTAAAATTAAATACTCAACGTCGCGTGCAAAATTTGTTCGGCGATAAATGTTAGAAACTCAACTTTGGAGCCTCAATGAGCGCTATTATCAAGACCCCTGAAGAAATAGAGAAAATGCGCGTAGCTGGGCGCTTAGCGGCCGATGTACTTGAAATGATCGGCCCTCATGTAGTGCCGGGTGTTACCACCGATGAGCTAAATACACTTTGTCATGATTATATTGTTAATGTGCAACAAGCAATCCCTGCTCCGTTAAATTATCATGGCTTTCCAAAATCAGTTTGTACGTCAGTTAATCATGTTATTTGTCACGGAATTCCAAATGACAAAGCATTAAAAGATGGCGACAGCGTAAATATTGACGTAACTGTCATTAAAGATGGCTACCACGGCGATACTTCTAAAATGTTCCACGTTGGTACACCAAACATCCAAGCTAAGCGTCTTGCAGAAGTAACACAAGAAAGCTTATACCTTGCTATTAAAATGGTAAAACCAGGTGTGCGCTTAGGTGATATTGGCTCTGCTATTCAAAAATATGCAGAAAGTTTTAATTACTCTATTGTTCGTGAATATTGCGGCCACGGTATTGGCGCAGGATTTCATGAAGAACCACAAGTAATGCACTACGGTAAAGCGGGTACTGGCGAAACTTTAAAAGCGGGCATGTGCTTAACAATTGAACCAATGGTTAATGCGGGTAAACGCCAATGTAAGCTACTTAAAGATGATTGGACTGTAGTAACTCGCGACCGCAGCTTGTCTGCACAGTGGGAACATACTTTATTAGTGACTGAAAATGGTGTTGAAATTTTAACGCTACGATCAGATGATACTATCGACAGGATCATAGAACACTAATAATAAATAAGAAATTAGGAGCCAGCCCACGTGGCATTACCCAACAAAGTAAAAAAGTTGCTCAGCGATGCAGAGCAACTTAGTGATTATCGCGATTGTTCTAGCTATTTTTATAAATGGTTACATAACGAATTTTCTAAACAACCGGTTGGGAATTTAATTAATGCCCGGGCTGAGTTTATTGACCGCCTACTAATTAAGCTTTTCCATGTTTACGACTTAGCGCGCGAACCTGATTTAGCACTAATAGCAGTAGGCGGATACGGACGTGGCGAGCTACATCCCTACTCCGACATCGACTTTTTATTGCTTGTAACTAAACCGCCAAGCGAAGAAATATGCGAAAAAATAGGCCAGTTTGTCACCATGCTATGGGATCTCAACTTAGAGATTGGCCACAGCGTGCGCACGATAGAACAAGCCATTGAGCAAAAACGTGAAGACGTTACTTTTGCTACCAGTTTACTCGAAAGCCGCCTTATTTTTGGTAATCATATTGAGTTTGAAAAACTCAAAACGCATATTCTAGAAACACCCGTATGGCGCTCCGGTGAGTTTTTTACTGCCAAAGTTCAAGAACAAAACTTACGTCACAAAAAGTGCCACGGCACTGCGTATAATCTTGAGCCAAACATTAAAGAAAACCCCGGTGGCCTGCGCGACTTGCAAACCATTATTTGGGTTGCAAAAAAGCACTTTAGAACCGAAACCCTGCAAGAGTTAATAAGTCACGGCTACTTAACCCATGAAGAGTTTCAAGAACTTTCAGAGTGCCTAGAAAACCTATGGAATATTCGCTTTGCACTGCATCTAGCCGCAGGTCGGGCTGAAAACCGCTTATTGTTTGATCATCAACCACAAGCCGCCGAAATTTTAGGTTTTGGTAGCGACGGCAAAGCGTCTGTTGAGCGTATGATGAAGCGCTTATTTAGAATAATGAGCCGCGTGCGCGAACTTAACCAAATGCTACTTTCATACTTTGAGCAAAGTATCATGCCCGAAAGTAGTGAAAAAACGGTGATAGTACTCGACAGAAACTTTGAGCAAGTGGGCCATCAAATACGCGTAAAAGATCCATCTGTATTTTTTAGACGTGACCAACTTTTTGTATTGTTTGAGCACATAGCAGACAACCCTGCAATAACGCATATTTACCCAAGCACTATTCGTACAATCCGCCAAGTACGCCGCCGTTTATTGGGGGATTTACAAGATTATGCAGCCTGTCGTGAAGCTTTTTTACGCTTAGTTAAACACCCTAATGGTATGGGCCGCGCATTTACGTTAATGCACAAACACGGCATGCTTGCCGCCTACTTACCGCAGTGGCGTAATATATTTGGACAAATGCAGTTCGATTTGTTTCACGCCTACACCGTAGATGAGCATACTCACAAATTAATCAAAAATATTTACGAATACTTTGATAAAACTGGCATTAGCGAGTTTCCTATTTGTAGTGAAATAGTCACTCGAATGGACAAACCAGAGCTACTTTATTTAGCCGGTATATTTCACGACATTGCTAAAGGCCGAGGGGGAGATCACTCAGAACTTGGCGCTGTTGATGCTATAGCCTTTGCTAAATTACATGGCTTTTCATCCTCTGATGCAAAATTAGTAGCGTGGCTTGTAAGTAACCATTTACTTATGTCGGTTACCGCGCAGCGTAAAGATATTAACGACCCTGCAGTAATAAAAGACTTTGCAACACGTATTAAAACAGAGCGCCAACTCGACTATTTATATTGTTTAACCGTTGCCGACATCCGTGCAACCAACGACAACTTATGGAACGATTGGAAAAACACCCTACTGCGTGAATTGTACTTGCACACGCAGCGCGCATTACGCTTAGGGCTTGAAAACCCAATGGATCAGCGCGACCAAATTCGTGATAAAAAGCACCAAGCTAAACAACGTCTACTCAACTTAGGTTACCCTGAGAATAAAATTGATTTAATTTGGAGTCGCTTTAAAGCCAACTACTTTACCGCCTTTAGCGAACAGCAAATATCGTGGCAAAGTGAGCATTTATTAACTAGCACCGATTTAAGCCAACCCAGTGTTATTGTATCTAACAAAGCAATGCATGGGGGTACACAAGTATTTGTATACAGCCCCTACTCTGGTGCGTTATTTGCGAGATTAGTGAGTGTAATTGGCTCTAAAAAAGCACAAATACAACACGCGCAAGTACTGACCACAAAAGACGGTTACGTCCTGTTTAGCTTTGTAATACTTGAAGTAAGTGGCGACCCTATTGCAAGTGGTCGAGCGCAATCAATTAAACGCGGGCTTGAGCAAGCACTTAGCGATCCACGTAAAAAAATTCGCTTTAAAAAGAGCCGCTCTCAACGCTTTAAAGATTTTAATATTAAACCTAAAATTGTGTTGCGCCCACATGCACGCAAAGACCGTAGCTTAATAGAAATTCAAGCCGTCGATATACAAGGTTTACTAACCAAAATAGCCGAAGTTTTCCAAGCGCATTTACTACACATTCACGCTGCCCGTATTACCACGGTGGGTGAACGTGCAGAGGATTTCTTTGTCGTATCTAATAACGAATACCAAGCGCTGACTGATGAAGAACAAGCAAAAATTCATCAGGCATTACGTAAAAAATTCAACGCCGAAACAGAATAGAGGACACACATGTCAGATTTAAAAACGATGATCGAAAACGCATGGGACAACCGCGATAGCATTAGCCCAAGCACAGTATCAAGCGACGTAAAACAAGCCATTATTGATGCACTTGATTTACTTGATAGCGGCGCAGCACGCGTTGCTGAAAAAATCTCAGGTGAATGGGTTGTACACCAGTGGCTTAAAAAAGCGGTTTTACTGTCGTTTCGTATTCGCGACAACCAACCAATGAACGATGGCGTAAACCAGTTTTACGACAAAGTACCACTTAAATTTAGCGACTACACGCCAGAGCAATTTCAGCAAGGCGGTATGCGCGTAGTACCAAACGCGGTAGCACGTAAAGGCAGCTTTGTAGGTAAAAACGTCGTACTTATGCCATCGTACGTAAATATTGGCGCATACGTTGACGACGGCACCATGGTTGATACTTGGGCGACTGTAGGCTCATGTGCACAAATTGGTAAGAATGTACATTTATCAGGTGGCGTTGGCATAGGCGGCGTTTTAGAGCCTCTACAAGCTAACCCAACTATCATTGAAGACAACTGTTTTATTGGCGCACGTTCTGAAATTGTTGAAGGCGTAATTGTTGAAGAAGGCGCGGTAATTTCAATGGGCGTTTATATCAGCCAAAGCACCCGTATTTATGACCGCGAAACCGGCGAAATTCACTACGGCCGCGTACCAGCAGGCGCAGTAGTTGTACCAGGCGCACTACCGTCAAAAGATGGCACCCACAGCCTTTACGCTGCAATCATCGTAAAAAAAGTAGATAAGCAAACACGTGAAAAAGTAGGTATAAACGCCCTACTACGCTCAATTGATGAGTAATAGTCGATTGGGTTGAGTGAAACGAAACCCAACGATACGTTGAAGTTAAGTGTTTTAGCTAAACTTTAATTATATATAGAAAGCTCTAAGCCCTTTGGTTTGGAGCTTTTTTAAATTCTTCTAAATGAAGTTTTAGTACTAGACACTTCTACATCAAAATTTAATGAACTCAAAAAAGACTTTAAGCCTTTAACAGCTAACTCATTATTTTCTGATGGTCCTATTATAATTTCATCAATTGAATTTTTAGGAAAAGGTATCGCTCTATATGGGGCTATAATGCCAGACTTTAGGGTTCTGTAGCATAAAGGAAAAAACTCTTTCACTCCATTTTCAAGCTCTATAAAATCAATATTAGAGGAGTCTATAAAATCAAAATAACCCTTTTCAGTATTTTCATTTAATGAGACTAAACCAGGGTAAAAAAGAGTAAAACGATACTCTTCTTCATATTCGAACGCTTGATCTTTTATGCTAGCAATCTTAAAAATCGCTTCATTAAAAATTTCAATTGCAGCAATAGCACATTTTTCATTTAGGTCATTTCCATTTAAATTTGGATCTAACACATAACTTAAAACCTCAGGCAGATAGTGTTCTTCAATTAAAGAATGAAGCATTTCCTCAGTTGGTTGGTAATCAACATCATCATAGCCACTCAAAAGTTTTCTTTGCCTAAAGTACTCATCATCAAATAGCTTTTCTTTATTAAACTTTATGCAATATGAAGTTTGCTCTGACCCGTAAGTTAGCCAGTGGTTTAGGCTATCACGCTTAGTTGTAAATGAAGTGGTATAAATTTCATCAATGGTATTATTATCAATTATATTCCATAGAAAATTTAAAAAATGATTTGCGAGATGCACGTCCTTACTTCGCATTTCTTTTTGGGTAACATCTAAAGGTATATTTTTGTGTTTGGCATAAATTTCTTCGAGTTTGATTTGTGAAAACTCAGACAAACTCCCTCTGAGTGATTTTATTCTATCAATACCTTGCTTTATTTCTCTAAAATCATTTAGATACTCTGCGTTAGTAGCCCATAAACTTTTGCTCTCTAAAATTCCCTTTAAACCATCTGCAGAAGTGTAATGATAAACATATTCCATATTTAAAATCCCAAGTAATGTTAATCTTTAGTTTAACCTTGATAAGTGGCAACAATAAAATTTGATAATCTTAAACAAGAGACTGAATTAGCCAACACACCCAAGATATAATAAGGTAGTAAAGTATAATTGAAAGTTAGCAATTAATATTAAGGATTAATATGACAAAAACTGCTTTACGCTCAACTATTTTGCTACCGGTATTTTTACCTGCAGTGGTTATTATTCTGCTCTTGGTAATTGGTACAATTAGCAACCCTGAACTCGCAGGGCAAGTATTCAGCGTTACCCTCAAGTGGATAACAGAAACCTTTGGTTGGTTTTATATGTTATCAGTCGCTATTTTCTTAGTTTTCATTGTTTGTGTAGCAGCCTCCAGCTGGGGAAATATCAAGCTGGGCCCTGATCATGCGCAGCCGCAATACAGTTTCGCTGAATGGTTTGCTATGCTATTTTCGGCCGGTTACGGAGTCGCATTACTTTATTTTGGTGTAGCAGAGCCCGTGCTCCATTATGCATCTCCGCCCGCAGGCGCAGCAGAAACCGTCGACGCTGCCAAGCAAGCTATGCAAATTGCATTTTTTCATTGGGGTTTTCACATATGGGCAATCTATGGGATTGTCGGTTTAGTCCTTGCGTATTTTGCATTTCGTCATGGCCTCCCACTGTCGATTCGCTCAGCGTTGTATCCACTTATTGGTGATAAAATATATGGTCCTATTGGTCACACTGTTGATGTGTTTGCCATATTAGGCACGTTATTTGGCATTGCCACAACGTTAGGACTTTCCGTTACCCAAATTAATGCTGGGCTGCATTATTTGTGGCCAAGTATCCCTATTAATACCACAGTACAAATTACTGCTATTGCCATTATTACCGCAGCAGCTACTCTCTCAGTAGTGGCTGGGATGGATAAAGGTGTAAAGCGCTTATCTATTGTAAACATGACTCTTGCAGTGTCGTTAATGGCCTTTGTATTTTTTATTGGCCCTACTATTCATATTCTTGAATCGTTTTTACAAAATACCGGCAGCTACCTTAGCGGTATTGTTGAGCGTACTTTTAATTTACAGGCGTACAGCCGTAGTGATTGGATTGGTAACTGGACCCTATTTATATTTGGCTGGACTATTGCTTGGGCACCCTTTGTTGGCATGTTTATCGCTAAAATTAGCCGCGGCAGAACCATCAGGCAATTTGTTGTTGGCGTGATGCTAGTCCCGACTATTTTTACCTTTTTATGGTTTTCTGTGTTTGGTGATACCGCGTTAAATCTAATAATGAATGAAGGGTTCAATACTTTAATTACTGATGTTCAAGCAAACCAAGCTGTTGCATTGTTTCAGTTATTTGAGGTGTTACCGTTATCATTTATTATTTCGCTACTTACCGTTATTCTAATCATTACCTTTTTTGTTACTTCGTCTGACTCAGGATCATTAGTTATTGATTCTCTCGCCTCTGGAGGTAATATTAATACACCCGCATGGCAACGCGTGTTTTGGGCTGTGCTAGAGGGCGCGGTGGCTGCTGTTTTATTAGTGGCAGGTGGGTTAAGTGCGCTACAAACTATGACTATAGCCAGTGCCTTACCCTTTGCGATTATTATGCTTATTGCAACCGCTGGGCTTTGGCGAGCACTCACCATTGAAGGCCATCGCGATACTAGTTTACAAGCACATGCGCTTAATGGCCGTAATATTAACTTATCTCATTGGAAGCGCCGTTTAGCCGCCATGGTTAATTACCCCAATAAAGAAAAAGTACACACCTTCATTAGTAGTGTGGTAGTACAAGCAATGCAAGCCGTTCAGGCTGAATTAAAAGCGCGACAATGGCATGCAGAGGTTGATTTTGATACCGACTTAGGCCGTGCTCATTTAACTGTGCTACGCCATGAGCATGTTGATTTTGTGTATGACATTCGTCTAACCGAACACCCTATGCCAAGCTTTGCCTATTCTGAGCTGAAACCTGAGATTGATAACATCGAAATGTATTACAAGGCTGATGTTTTCTTACGCCGTGGTGGGCAATCTTACGATGTGTATGGTTACAGTGAAGATGATATTGTGAAGGATATTCTTGATCAATTTGAGAATTACTTACACTTTTTAGGTAACAGCCCAGGTGAACTACCTTGGGATATGGCCGAACACGATGACATGTTAAATAGCGATAAACCTTAAATAAGCATCGTATTTAATACACAATTATTGCAATAAAAAAGGCACTGAAAAGCTGTCTCTTGATCACAAGTCTGACTCAAGAGATTTTGCTAAATCGTAGCCTTCCAGGATGGCTTGTAACTTAAGCCATCCTTGCCATAACACTTTCACAGATGCACGCCCTGTGCGCTTGG